>JAFSZN010000083.1 GCA_017455665.1 Lentisphaeria bacterium | reverse complement strand
CATGGCGTCGACGAAATCCGGGAACGGCACGGTGATGCCGTCGATGTCCGTGATCATGATCATGGTGAAGTAGTCCTGCAGCACGGTCTGGGAGATGTCGAGGATGTTGACGCCGCAGCGGGCGCACTCCGCGCTGACTTTTGCGATGATGCCGACGGTGTCCTTGCCGATGACGGAGATGACAGCTTTCATGGGACGTGCCTTTCCGGGCGGGCGGAATGTATAGCCGCCTCACCCTCAATTGGTGTTGGATAAAAAAATATCCATTTAAAATACACCCTCCGCGCCGGAAAATCAACCATAAAAGATGAAAGAAAAATCGTCCGGCGGAGCGAACGGGGATTTACGGGCGGTTCGCCAGCGCGGCGTCGGCGGTGTGCAGGCCGTCGACGGCGGCGGACACGATCCCGCCCGCGAAGCCCGCGCCCTCGCCGCAGAAATACAGCCCGTCCACGCTCGATTTGTACGTCGCGCGGTCGCGGTCGAACCGCACCGGGCTCGACACGTGCGTCTCGCCGCCGATCATCACGCCGCGGTCGAGGAAGCCCGGCATGATCCTGTCGAAATGAACGAGCGCGCGCCGGAGCGACGCCGTGACCGGGGCGGGCATGATGGAGTCGAGGCAGGCGGGCGCGATGCCGAAGCAGTAGGAGGTTTCGGAGGGAAGACGCCCGGTCCTGCCGTTCAGGAAATCGCGCGCGGTCTGCGCCGGGGCGACGCATCCTCCGCCGCCCGCCTGCGCGAGCCGGGCTTCGAGGTCGTCGAGGAATGCGAACGCGTCGCCGGGCGCAGCGAACGTACCGGCGGGGATCGTGGTGATGAGCGCGGCGTTGGCGAATTTGCCGTCGCGCGCGGCGTTGCTCATGCCGTTGGTCGAGAGGTGGCGGGCGTCGGTCACGGCCGCGATGATCTCGCCGCCGGGGCACATGCAGAAACTCGCGGCGCCGTCGATGCGTCCGTCCTGCGAGGGACGGCTGACGATCTGGTACGGGGCGGCGCCGACGGAGTCCGGGGGGACAGCCATGCCGTACTGCGCGGCGTTGACGAACTCCTGCGGATGCTCGATGCGGATGCCGATCTGAAAGCCCTTCATGGACGACCTGACGCTGCCGAAAAGCGAACGCGTGAACGTGCGCGCGCTATGCCCGGCGGCCGTGATCACCACGTCGGATTCGAGCGTTTCGCCGTCCGCCAGACGCACGCCGCGACACACGCCGTCGCGGATCAGAAGCTCGTCGACGCGCGAATCCCAGCGGAACGTCCCGCCGAGGCGTTCGATCTTTTCGCGGAGGGCGGCGATGATGCCGGGCAGACGGTCGGATCCGAGGTGCGGATGGCTGAAATAGGTGATGGACGGGTCCGCGCCGCATTCCGCGAGGGTCTCCAGCACGTACATGACGGCGGGTTCGTGGATGCGCGTGAAAAGTTTGCCGTCGGACCACGTGCCAGCGCCGCCTTCGCCGTACAGATAATTGCTCTCCGGATCGGGCGTGCGCGAGGCGCGGAACGCCTCGATGTCGCGCCTTCTGCGGTCCACGTCGCGGCCGCGTTCCAGCACGACGGGCGCGCATCCTGCCTGCGCCAGGGCCAGCGCGGCGAACAGCCCGGCGGGTCCCGCGCCGATCACGAGCGGATTCCGGAGCGCGGTCTTCCCCTCGAAGGGACGGTATCTTTCACGCGGCACAAACGGCTTCACGTTCGGGCCGTCGGCTGGCCGGACGCCTTCCGCGAGGTCGGCGTCGACGCGGAACAGCAGCGCCACGGCGGGCTTTTTCCGCGCGTCGATGCTCTTCCGCACGATCCGATAGTCCAGCACGTCTTCCGGGCGGACGCGGGCGGCGCGCGCGACGAACGGCACGAGTTCGCGGTCGATGCCGGAGGATGCTTTCGCGGCGGGGATCGGCGGCAGGTCAATCGTGATGGTCATGGGCGGAAATGGAGTGTCGGTTGAAGCGGATGATGCGCGGTTTCTGTTCAGGGACGTCAAATAATTTACAGCGCTTTTTTCCAAAAATCAACCGGACGCGCTTGAAAAACCGGATTTTACGGCAATATTAGATAGTGCGCGGCGTCCGCTCCGCCTCTCTTCCGTGCCGCGCAAACCTTTCCCGATGGAGTCGAATCCCATGAAACTGCTTTCTTTTGCCCCGGCAGTCTGCCTGCCGGTCCTTCTGTTCCTGTCCGCGCCCGTCCTCGCCCAAGACGCGCCGGATGTCCCCGCCGTTCAGGATGCACAGGATGCTCCCGCCGCTCAGGACACGCCCGAACGCCGCGTCATCCCCCCGCTCACGCTGGAGGAACGGATCATCGATCTGATCGAGGCGATCCAGGACGAAGCGCCGGAGACGTACCGCCGCATGGCGGAGCTCCCGCGCGAGGAGGCGCTCGCCCGCGTGATGCGCGCGCTGGACAGCGGCGCGGTCCTCGTGTCCAGTGCCGGAAACAGCAAATCGGCCGCGGTCGTGCAGGGCATCGATGTGAAGCCCTATCCGGCACTTGAGCTCACCGGGAAAAAGTTCCTGTATCTCCGGCTGGACGGCGTGACGCCCGGGACCGTGCCCGATGCCATGAAAGCGCTCGACGAAAGAAGCGGCAAACCGGATGCGTCCGGCATGATCTTCGACCTGCGGAATGCCTTTTGCGGCGACTACGGTTCCGTGGGACCTCTGGCGGAGTCCGCGCGCAAGCTCAAATGCCCGGTAATGGCGCTGGTCTCCGGCAAGACGTCCGGAGTCGGCGAGCTCCTGGCGGCGGTCCTGCGGCGCGACTGCGGAGCCGTCCTGATCGGCACGGAGACCGCGGGATCCGTGTTCCCGGTGAAGCGCATTACCGTCAATGACGTCGCGTGGTTCGTGCCGAATCCGCCCGCGCAGTATTCCGGGATCTCCCCGTATGCGCTGAAGCCCGACCTGGAAAAATCGTCCGAGGCGCGTCTGGACTACGACCGGCTGAAGGAATCGCCCGACAAGCTCGACGGCGATCCCGTGCTGCGTCTGGCGGCCGACCTGCTGACCATGAAGGCGGCGGTCAGGCCTGTGGAACAGTCTCCGTCTCCGGCGCAGTGACCGCCGGATTGCCCGCTTCGACGGCGGACGCGGATTCCGTTTTTCCCTCGTTTCCCTCGTTTGCGTTTGCATCGGCATCCGTTTTCCGGACGGATTCCGCGGCGGGCGCTTTCGCCTTCTGTTCCTCCAGCTCGGGCGGTTCGCAGCCCTTCAGGATGAAGGAGATGACGCCCACGATGATCACGACGGGCAGGATGAGGTGCACGAGCAGGGCGTGGAAACTCTCGGCGTTGCGCCATTCGCGCGGCATCTCGGGATGCGCCGCCAGAAACGTCTCGTGGTACTTCATCAGGTCGGCGAGCTCGGCTTCGCGGTACGGCTCCAGCGCGGGATCGCGGTCGGCGGAGGCGGCGACCATGCGGCGACCGGCCTCGACGTTCTCCTTCTTTTCGGAGTGTTCCAGCACCTTGCCGAGGATCATCAGGTGGACGGGGTACTTCAGGAAACGCGGCGAGAAGGGTTCCGGCATGCGGAGCTCGACGTATTCGAGCATGTACCCGAAGTTGTCGAACCGGACGCACCCCTGCAGGAAGCGCGAGAAATTGAGCGACTGGCTGCGGCGCACGATCATGGCGACAAGACCGACGATGACCACGTAGCCGGCTGCGGCGAACCCGTAATAGTGGAGCTTGTCCTGCCCGGCGGCGTTGTGCGCGGCCTTGTTGACGAAGAACACGGTCATGCCGAGCAGGTAGACCGCGCCGACGGTCATGGAGATTGCAAGTTTGTGCGAGCATTTGTAGCGGAACTGCTTGAGCTCGTCTTTCGTGAAAAGCGGCATAGGGGCGGGGGTGTCTTCCGGCATGGTCGTGTGCGTAACCTTCTGTTGAGGTGAGTGTGTGCGGCGGACGGTTTACTGCGCGGACCCGAGCCCCGTGAGCGCCTGGAGTTCCTTCTGGATCGCGGAGGCGGTCTCCGCGGGGACCTGGTCCTGCGTGGATGCCGTCAGGTAGCGCATCTGGACGTCCTGGATGGTCGAGAGGCGGTCTTCGGAAAGCCGGCGGTCCTTCAGGAGCAGGCAATGCAGGACCTCGTCGTCAGTGAGCTCGGCCTCCCTCACGACGGCATCCGCCAGCTTGCGCGTCATCTTCTCCGTGTAGCGTTCCCTGGCGAGGCGCAGGAAGAGCGCGAACGCCTGCTTCATTTTCGCCTCGGAAATGACCTTGCCGATTTTGCGGAGTTCGGTTTCGAAGCGGGCCAGAAGCTCCTGCGCCATGTGGACGACGAGTTCGCGCCGGAGCGACACGGCGATCTGCTCCACCAGCGCCTCGTGGTCGTCCGTGAGCGTGATGCCGCAGGCGATGCCCTCGTATTCCGGGTGGCGCGGCGTCCACCATTCGTAGAACTTCCGGTAGACCGGCTCCATGGCGCGGATGAACTCCTCCGAACTCAGCACGGCGGCATGCCCGGCGGCGGTCCATTCGGCGCGGATCTTCTCCTGTTCGGCAGGGTCGCGGATGCCCATGAGCTGGCGGATCATGTTTCCTTCGGAAAGGCTCCGGCGGATGCATTCGGTTCTGAGCGTGGCACGGAGGAACGGCTCTATGTCGAACTCCGCCTTGCACTCCTTCAGCAGGTTCGAGAAATACGCGGCCTCTTCGTCCGCCAGGTCGATCCCGTACAGCGCGGAGAATTCGTTCTGGAAACTCTCCTGCACCGCCTCGCGCAGGCCGTCGTCCACGGACACCGACGCCGGGACGTTCAGCGCCGCCATGAGCGTCCGCACGGTCGGGGGCGGTTCCCGGTGGACCATCGCCCGGACGGCGATCAGGACGACAGCCAGCACGACCAATGCCAGCACAATGCTGAAAACCGACAGTTTCGTCCTGTCATTCTTCTCATTCTCGGACATGCGAGGGGGATTCCTTTCCTGTGATATGGCGTTTGCCGCCGGATTCCGTGAAATTCGAGTATTAAATATAGTTTCTTTTCCGGGTTTTTCAAGATTTTATGGACGGATGACCCGCTCGGACGCCGGAAAAAACGCACAAAAATGCGTTCCCGCCATTTCTTTTTCGCAAAATGGCGGTATAGTATACCTGAATGCGATCCGCACAACAGCAAAACAACCGGCAAACCGCCATTCAGGAGGTACAGAATGACCAATTATCTGAAGGGAAAAACGATCCGTCTCCGCTGCAAGAAAGATTATCCCGGCGCACACACGCATATCCTCATCGGGCGCGTCGTCGAGGAGAACGAAAGCTACATCGCCGTGCAGGGCCGCTCGTTCCACTTCTCACGCATCGTGGACGGCATGAAAAACCAGATCAACGTGGGGCAGGAAACCGTCCGCGTGGTCCCGTGGGCCAATGTGGAACTGATCCACTGGCTCACCGAGCGCACCGACTGGAACGCCGAGATCGGATTCGACGTGAAGGGCTCGCTCATCCTTCAGGACACCGTCCGTACCATGATCGCCGAACGCCGCGACGGCTTTAATTGAGCGAAACCAAAAAGCCGCCCGTGCTTCGACCGGGCAAAAAGAACAAACGTCTGTTTCTTCGGAGGTAGTTTATGAACGAAACAGAGCTGAAGAATCAAAGCCGGGGCAAACGCTCCGGACTGGTCGTGTTTATCCTCGTTTTGGCTCTCGTGCTCATGGGGGCCGCGGGCTTCCTTTTCTACTGGTTCCATGTGGGCGAACCGGCGAAGGGGTACTATGAAGCCGCGATGCAGGGCGATGCCGAGGCGCAATACAAGCTCGCCGAATGCTATTATAACCGCAACGGCGTAAGAAAAGACTTTTCTGCCGCCGCCGACTGGTATCGCAAAGCCGCGGAACAGGGGCACGCGGACGCTCAATTTATGTTCGGGAGATGTTGCTATCACGGCGAAGGCATAAGCAAAGACTATGGCGTTGCCTTTGAGTATTATCGCAAAGCCGCCGAACAGGATCACGCGAAGGGACAGTGCGGCCTTGGCTATTGTTACTATGACGGCGAGGGTGTGGAAGAGAACAAAGAGGAAGCCGTCAAATGGTATCGCAAGGCGGCGGAACAGGGAATCCCGGAAGCGCAGAACCAATTGGCCTGTTGTCTTATGAGAGGCGAAGGCGTCGACGAAGACAAAGAGGAGGCCGTCAAATGGTTTCGAATGGTCGCCGAACAGGGAATCCCGGAAGCGCAGTCCAATCTCGGAAATTGTTATTTCAATGGCTGGGGTGTGGAAGAAAACAAAGAGGAAGCCGTCAAATGGTATCGCAAGGCGGCGGAACAGGGGAATACGTATGCAATGGCGGCTCTCTCAGGCTGTTATATGCTGGGTGAAGGTGTTCCCGTGAATAAAGCTGAAGCGATCCGGTTGCTTCGCAAGAGCGCAAAACTGGGAAATCCGGAAGCACAAAAAGCCCTGAAAAAATTGGGGCTCTATGCAAAGGGAAACAGATAATCCGGCAGGTCTATTCCGCCGAAAATGAACCGATAAAAACAATGCCTCCGGGACAGCGTTCATGCCGTTCCGGAGGCGTTTTTTTGTAGCTCAGCTGTCTTTCAGGCGGTGGGCCGTGTCGCCTTTCGTGCTACGGCTGTTTTGCGCCGTTCCGTCTGTTTGCGCGGACGTCCGCCCTTCAACCCGTTGCGGCGGCTGGCGGCGGCCTTTCGCTCGGACTTCACGGCGCCGCCGACGGACCCGAGGCGTGCCAGAAGGCGTTTTCTCTGCGCCTTCCACCAGGTCTCGTCCACAACGCTTGCTTCTTCCGGCGGGTTCTCAATGTATTTGACCTCAAGGTCAATATCGGCATCGGGCCAGTGAAGGCCTTCCGCGCTCGCCTGAACGTTGTAAAGTTCGCCGAGAAAACAGCTGCGGAAATACGGGTAACGGTCAAAGTCGATCCGGTAGATCTTCCCGCAATGACTGACCGACATGTAGTCTTTCGTCAGTTCAACGACTTTTGCGCTCACAGGCATACCATTGGTCGAGACACTCATTTCTGCGGCTCCTTATTTCAGAGAGGATTTTGTTTGCGGTCGAGGTGTTGATCCCGCGGATGTATTCCACCTCGACCTCCGGTTCAAGCCAGACTTTCATGGATTCTTCCGAGCCGAATTTCAGCACATGGACATGAGGACGCTTTTCTTCATCCGAAAAACGTCCGATCCAAAAGCCGAGAAAGGTGAAAAACTTAGGCATAAGAAACCATGTGTGGAATGGTTTTGTATTACTATAACCCTACGCTTGGGTTTTTCAAGTCGAAACAGATCGTTTTTCCATTTTTTTCGAGAAAAAACTCCGGGACAGCGTTCAGGCCGTTCCGGAGGCGTTTTATTCGTTTTTCCCGTGTCCGAGCGCAGCCGGACACTACCGCAGTGGAGGCGCAGTTTTCTCCGTGCGCTCGCGAAGCAGCGCACTACCCAAGTGGAGGACTTGTCCTCCTATTTTTTCAGAGCACCGTCGAGGGCTTTGTTCACGTCCTCGGGTTTCGGGCAGAAATGCACGTTCGAGGGGAAGCTGATACGTTTGAGCTTCGCGAGATCGTAGATCGGGGGCGTGATCCCCTTCGGCAGGTCGAGGTGGTTGACGCTCTGGTAGAAGAGGATGCAGGCGTCCTTCCACCAGACGGCTTCGCGCGCCTGGAGTTTCAGGCGGCCGAGCACGAGGTCGTAACGTTCGGGGTCGACGTACATCTTGACGGACTCCCAGATGCCGGGGTACGTGGCGGCGGTCTTCGCGCCGGATTCGAACTGGCCGCAGAGGTGTTCCCAGAAGGTGTCGCCGGTGGGCATCTTCTGTTTCCAGCCGAGACGGTGGAACCAGAGCCAGTAGCGTTCGGGGCAGGTTTTGAGGTCGTTGTACTGGTCGCAGAGCGGCGAATTGTACTGCATCACGGTGCCGGTGCCCTTCTTCGTGCGGTCGGCGCCGAGCTCGGTCTCGGTGGCGTCGAAGACCTTGCGGCCGGGGACGTTCTCGTTGGTGGAGAGGAGCGAGGCGTACTTCAGGAAGGATTCGTTGCCGGTCTGGTAGAGCCACGGGCCGGGTCCGTAGTGGTTGCCGAGCGTGGAGGCGAAGATGTGGGCGAGCCCGAGCGGCATCATGTACTGGCGGATCGCCGGGACGCTGCTCATCATCATGTCGCAGACGGGCTCGACGAACGCCGGGTTCGGGGTGAAGGTCTGCGCGAGCCATTCTTTCGCGATGGCGTCGGCCTTCAGGTCCGGGTTCCAGGCGAGGCGTCCGAACGCGTACCAGTTCGCCTGCGCGAACGGGTGGCGGGTCCAGTTCACGTCGTCGCCGATGTTCGCCACGCCGGCGATCATGCCGGACTCGCGGATCTTCTTCGCGACGGTGCTGCCGGGTCCGTTCTGGTAGGTGTCGCTGTCGAGGACTTCCTTCCAGAGCGTGGCGAGGTAGGCGAGATGGTTGGACTGGCCGAGGTATTCCTGCGTGATCTGGAGCTCGATGGCGAGCGGGATCTTCGTGATCTTGCCGAACATCGGGTGGAAGGGTTCGCAGGGCTGGAAGTCGAGTGGGCCGTTCTTCGCCTGCACGATCACGTTGTCGCGGAACTTGCCTTCGAGCGGCTGGAATTCGAGCAGCGCCTGCTGGACGCGTTCCTGCGGCTTCTGTCCGTACACGAACGCGCGCCAGATGACCACGCCGCCGTAGGGCTTCAGGGCGTCGGCGAGCACGTTTGCGCCGTCGGCGTGGGTGCGTCCGTAGTCGCACGGGCCGGGCTGCCCCTCGCTGTTCGCCTTCACCAGGAATCCGCCGAAATCGGGGATCAGGTTGTAGATATCCTTCGCCTTGTCCTTCCACCAGGCGGCGACCTCGGGCTTCAGCGGGTCGGCGTCCTTCAGCTTGCCGATGACCATGGGCGAGGCGAAGTTCACGGAGAGGAACACGCGGATGCCGTACGGACGCAGCACGTCGGCGATCGCCTTCACCTTCTGCAGGTTCGCCGTCTCGAGCATCTTCGGCGACGCGTTCACGTTGTTCAGCACGGTCGCGTTGATGCCGATCGAGGCGTTCGCGCGGGCGTATTCGGCGTAGCGCGGCGAAATGGTGCCGGGGAGCTCGTCCCATTTCCAGATGGAGTTTCCGGCGTAGCCGCGCTCGATGGTGCCGTCAAGGTTGTCCCAGTGGTTCAGCATGCGGTATTTGTAGTACGGGACTTCCTTCGCGTAGAAATTGTCCGTGACCACGGTGCCGCACGCCTGATGCCGCAGCAGATAGTACGCGCCGTACAGGATGCCGCGTTCGGTCTTTCCGATGATCTTGACTTTGCCATCCATGATGCGGATCTCGAAGCCCTCGTCGCCGAGGTCGTCGCGGTGCTTGTCGGTCATGGTCGCCCACGAACGCTGCTTGAAGCGCGCGAGTTCGGAGAGCGCGATGCGCATGGTCTCGCTGACGGGCTTTTCCGATTCGATCGTGACATTCTTGGGGATCGGCGCCTGAAGCCAGAGCTTGCTGCCGTCGTCAGCGGCGGCAGTGATCGCGACGGTGGCGCCGAGGATCAGTCCGAGGGCGGCGTTTCGTGCGGTATTCGACATGGGAAGGGGTTCCTTTCTGTGATTTCGCAAAACAAATGATTCCGTATCGAAAAGTAATATAACAGCGGAACGCGGGAAGTCAAGCGCAAAGCGCACGGAAAACAGCCTGTTTTTCCATGTTTTCCCGGAAAGCAGCCGACCCCGTCGGGAAGCGGAAGACCGTACGGCGGGAACAGCCGCTTTCGCCTTGTTTGAAAAAAGAGACAAAAAAATGCGATTTCCGGTTGATTTTATGCGGATTTCGTGGTATAGTTCACAATGAAACAATTTGTTAACAGACAACAGACGGGCTTATGACCGGAAAAACCAACAAGGATTTGAGCTCAGTTCTGCCCTTGGATGCGCGGAGTGCGCGCATCGCCGCGGGCGGAGGGCTTGCCGTGTCTTTGCGCGAAGCCCCGGCGAAGGAAACCGAGGCGCGGATCGGATACCGTGCCGCCGGATCCGAGCCGGACGAGCTGGATTCCATTGCGCCGACGGCCGCGGAGTCCCGTGTGGCGTCCTCCCCGACCATGCCCCGCCTTTCCGTTCAATCCACCGCCTGTTTGAGCAGCGACCCAACATAAGATTCACCATACAACAAACATCCCAGAAGGAGAAAACCATGAGCAGTCAACTGACGATCGGACTTGATTTCGGTTCCGACAGCGTAAGAGCCGTGCTGGTCGACGTGGAAACCGGCGAGATCCTCGCCTCCTGCGTCCAGAACTATCCCCGCTGGAGCGAGGGCAAATATTGCGACGCTCCGAACAACCAGTTCCGCCAGCACCCGCTGGACTACCTCGAAAGCCTCGAAGTCGTCGTCAAGGGCGTCATGCAGGGCATTGAGAAGGAACGCGTGATCGGCATCGGCGTCGACACCACCGGATCCACCCCGTGCGCCGTGAACAAGGAAGGCGTCCCGCTGTCCATGCTGCCGGAATTCGCCGACGACCCGAACGCCATGTTCATCCTCTGGAAAGACCACACCGCCATTTTCGAGGCGGACGAGATCAACGCCTACGCCAAATCGCACGGCGGCACCGACTATACGATGTACGAGGGCGGCATCTACTCCAGCGAGTGGTTCTTCGCGAAGATCCTGCACACCCTCCGCATGAGCGAAGCCGTCCGCAAGGCGGCGTTCAGCTGGGTGGAACACTGCGACTGGATCCCGGCCGAGCTGACCGGCAACATCGACCCGCTGAAGATGGCGCGCAGCCGCTG
>JAFSZN010000082.1 GCA_017455665.1 Lentisphaeria bacterium | reverse complement strand
CGGTAGTGGAAGTAGTCGACGCTCACGAATCCCTCGTCCGCGTCGTCGTTGAACGTGTAGATGCCGATGCGGTCGCCGCGGTAGTTGCCCCACTCCAGCCGGTACGGCCTGCCGCACGGCTTGAACGATTCGCCGTCGAGGCTGTAGGAGTAGTGCGACTCGCCGTCCAGCCCCCAGGTCGAACGGAACCAGATGAGCATCGGTTCCCGGATCGTCTTGACAACATCCTGCCCGGCTTCCGCTTGCCTGAATGCCGGATGCAGCTCCGAGCCGCGTTCGACCCGGTCGTTGTGCCGGAATTCCAGATAGAGCTTTCCGCCTTCCTTCACGACGCCGATCGCGGAATGACTGCCGGAGAAATGGCAGAGCCCCGCCTTCTGTCCGTTTTTCATGTTGGAGATGTCCATCTTGACGGTCACTTCGTTCTCCGCCTGACGGAACGAGCGCTGCGTGAGGGTGTTTCCGGCTTTCAGCAGCTTGTTCTTCTCCAGCGGCTTGAACGCATTCAGGACGAGCCAGCCGGGACGGGCATCAAGAGAGAAGAACTCCTTCCTCGGCTGGTAGTTCCACTGCCACTGCGGACCGAGTTCGCGTTTCTCGAAATCGTCGCTCCGCTGCAGGAAGAACTTTTCGCCCGGCGCGTCCTGCGGCACATTGTCCGCCACGGGGATCTTTCCGCCCCAGGTCATCGTGCCCATGCCGTCGCGCTGAAGCGTCCCGATGATGGGCCAGCCGTCGATCCAGGTGACGGGCAGCAGGCTCACGATGCGTCCGCTCCAGTCGCCGCTTCCGTGGTGCGTGAGGAAATACCACTTGCCGTCCCTGCCCTCGATGATGCCGCCCTGGTTGGGTTCGTTTGCATCCGTGCTTACGTGGGCGAGCTGTTTTTCCTCCGTGTAGGGCCCCTTCATGGATTTGGAGCGCTTCGCCATCACGTAGCGCCCGACGCCGTTCCTGTGCTCGCTGAACACAAGATAATACCAGTCGCCGTGCCTGATGAGCTTGCTCGCCTCGCGTCCGGAGCCTTCGTTCAGGAGCACGCCCCTGCTGCGGTCGATCTTCTTTCCGTCGGGCGTCATGGGGAACATGTACGTCTTGTAATTGTCCTTGAAGCACGTCCCCACGAAACACGCCTCGCCGTTCTCGTCCCACATCGCCGTGCAGTCGTCCCAGCCGTTCTCGGCAAGCAGGCAGGTGAGCGGTTCCCACGGCCCCTCGGGACGCGGCGCGGTGGTCATGAAATACCCCTCGTCCGGCGTGCCGAAGAAGAGGTAGAACCTGCCGTCGTGGTAACGCAGCGTGCCCGCCCAGATGCCGCGCGCCGGACGGTCCATCTTCGTCCAGTTCAGCGCCTCGCCGATCTGCGTGAGGTCGGGGACGGCGTTTCCGGCGATGCGCCAGTTCACCAGGTCCTTCGAATGGATGATCGTCATGCCGGGCGAGAACTGGAACGTGGAGGTGATGGCGTAGTAATCGTCGCCGACGCGGATGCAGTCGAGGTCGCTGTAGTCCGACGGGATGATGGGGTTCAGGTACAGCCCGTACCCGATGTCGCCCCACTTGTCCCATTTGCCCCATTCGCGCTTTTCCTGCGCGTTCGCGGTCAGCCCGACGCACAGTCCGAGCGCCGCCAGGGCGATGAGTGCGCTGCGTTTCGTATGGTTCAACTGGAAGAATCCGTTCATGGTGTCATCCTTTCTGTCGTTTGCTTATTTCTTCTCGAATTCGACCTCGTAGCAGAGCGAGATTTTGAGGTTCGGGTCGGCGTCGGGCGCGGTGATCGTGAGCACGTTGTTCTCGCAGGTCCACTTCACGGGCTTCTCCGAGCCGAAGAGCATCACGTTCTTCACCGGGGCGTCGAGGTCGGTCACGACGACCGGCGCGCCGGGCTTCGGGATGAGGAGCGTGAAGACGTAGAGTTTGCCGTTCTTCGTAGTGAAGCGGAGGTCTTCGGTCGTGGCGGCCTTGCCCTGCCCCTCGTTGAATCCCTGGTCGCGGAGCGCGACGCCCGCGTCCTCGAACTGCGGACCGGCGCCGTATTTCTTCCAGGTCTCCGTGCCGTAGATGCCCTCGCCGTTGATCTTCATCCACGCGCCGACGCCCGCGCAGGTGGCGCGGACCTTCTCGTCGACCTCGCCGTTGCCGCGGATGGGCACGCTGAGCAGCAGGTTGCCGCCCTTGCTGACGATGTCGATGAGCATGCGCACGACCGTTTCCGGCGTCTTGTAGCCGTTCCGGTCGTAGATGCCCCGGTCGTAATGCCAGTTGCCGATGCAGGTGTCGGTCTGCCAGTGCGGCTTCACGATCTCGTTCGGCACGCCGCACTCGATGTCCCACACCATGCCCTTGCGCTGTTCCTCGTTCAGGACCTTGCCGCACGCCACGACTTCCTGTTTGCCGCGGTTCAGCTGGTACATCTTGTTGTAGAAATAGGTCGTCAGCTCGACGCCGTCGTTGAACGTGGGGTAGAACGGCACGACGGTGTCGTCGTAGTACAGGACCTCGGGCAGATAGTCGTCGATGAGCTGTTTGTGGCGCTTCATGAACTTCGTGCGGTACGCCTCGGAGGGCGGCGGGACGATGTTCGGGTCCCAGTTCCAGTGGCCGCTGTCCCTGGACGGCTCGTGCTGCTGGGCGTAGAGCTCCTGCGGATCGAGCCCCATTTCACCCCACCAGGTGCCCGCGCCGTCTTCCTTCGTCAGCATGCCGTCGAAGTCGCGGGACGTCTCGTACCAGTTCCAGGCGTGCGACGCGTGGACGCTCACGCCCCAGTGAAGCCCGGCGCCGCGGACCGCCTTGCTCCACTCGCCGATGATGTCGCGCTTCGGGCCGACCCGGACGGAGTTCCATTCCTGGTACTTGCTGTCCCACAGGTCGAGGTTGTCGTGGTGGTTCGCCATGGAGACGACGTACTTCGCGCCCATGCTCTTGAAAAGCTGGGCGAGTTCCTGCGGATCCCATTTGTCGCCCTTCCACTCGTGAATCACGTCCTTGAACCCGAACGTCTTCTGGTCGCCGTACTTCTCCTTGTGGCGGTTGAAATGCCAGTGGTTCGGGATGTACATGTTCCGGGCGTACCAGTCGCCGGATTCCGGCTGACACTGCGGCCCCCAGTGCGTGAAGATGCCGAACTTCGCGTCCTTGTACCACTGCGGCATTTGAAAGTTCGCCTCCATGGATTCGAGCGTGGGGGCGAACAGCGGTTCGACTTTTTCCTCCGTGCAGGACGGCAGGGCGGACGCGGCGGCCGCGGCGAGGGCAATCATGGCGGGTTTGAGCAGTTTTTTCATGGGCGTGGCTCCGTAGGTTGGAAGTTTATTCATATCATAACTTGTTTTCGTTTCCTGTCAAAAGGACGTTCACTGTTTCTTGAGGCGGAAGACGAATCCCCCGCGTCCAAGCGCGTCGACGGTGATCTCGTCACCTGCCTTTGCCGTACCGTCCGCGAATCCGAACGAGGTGCGGGTTTCGCCGTCGCCGATCTTTTCCCAGGCGAACGTCTCGCCGGGCTTGCCGGGCACCTTGAACTCGAACGTGCGGGCTTCGTTCTTTCCGTTGATGCCGCCGATGTACCAGGTGTCGCCTTTGCGGCGTGCGAGGATGGCGGAATCGCCGGGCTCGCCGCCGAGATACTTCGTGTCGTCCCATGCGGTCGGGAGCGTGGCAAGAAACTCTTTGACCTTTTCGGGAAGCGACCGGAACGAGGACGGTCGGTCGGCCATGTGCTGGGCGGCGGATTCAAAGACCACCGGAAGCGCCAGCTCGTGGGCGTGGGAAGTGGTGTGCCTGTGCTGGGAATCGGTGAACGCGGTGGGGGTGTAGTCCATCGGGCCGACGACGTTGCGGATGAAGGGCAGTGTGGTGTTGTGTTCGGCTCCAGCCTCGGTCAGCACGTCGTTGTTGTTGTACATCTCGGCTCCGAAGACGGCCTCCATGGACATGAGGTTCGGCCAGGTGCGGGACCAGCCGCGCGGCAGTGTGCAGCCATGGAAATCCACCATGACCTTGTGCGCGGCGGCATCGCGGAGAATATCGACATAATACTTCATCATATCCTGTTTGTCGCCGCCGAAGAAGTCGATCTTCACGCCTTTCACGCCCTTGCTGTTCAGCCACGCGAATTCCTTTTCGCGCGCCTCTTGCGTGATGAAACGGTCGCGCGGGCCGCCCATGACGCCTGTGTGTTCGCCGCCGGAGTTGTACCAGAGCCAGACGCCGACGCCTTTTTCCTTTGCGAGCGCGAGCGCATCATCAATGTTGCCGCCGTTGCCCATCACGTCCCATTCCCAGTCGATCAGAACGTTCGGCCACTTCATGTCGACAGCAAGGTTGATATAATCTTTCACGACCTGGAAATCGCGGCTGCCGTTGTTGTGCGCCCAATAGACCCATGCGGCCATGCCGGGCTGAATCCAGGAGGTATCGGCGATCGCGCATTCCGGCGCGAGATCATCGATGAGCGTGGATTCCACAATATTCGCGAGCGATCCGATGATCGCGGCGCGCCACGGGGATTTCCAGGGGAGCGTGGTCTTCGGATTGACCGAGCCGTGTCCGTTGCTCTCCCACTGTTCCGGGTAGGTCGTGCGGATCACGCCTTTTTCCTTGTCGCTGATCTTCAGCAGGCATGCGCAATAGGATCCGTCGAATCCGGTTTCGGAGATCAGGCCCCACACGGTTTTGCCCGCGTTATGGAAGAAGATCGGGTATTCCACGAGCTTATCCGGCAGACTGGATGCCGCATATTCCGGATAAAGGTCTTCGTAGCCGAGTTCGCGTCGCTGAAGACGGAACGTATCGGTCTCCGGGAAATGGTACGCCGTCGCCTCGCCCTGAAATTCAACCGAAGCACCGGCTGTGCCTTCAAGCTCGTAACGGAACGCGAAGGAATCCGCGCCGAGACGAATCGTCACGCCGATCTCGCTGCCGTCCGGGTTCGCGAAAACAAGTGTCTTCTCGTTCATTCGGTAGGAGCAGTCGGAACGCTTCCCGCTGACGGCTTTGTAGCGACCGGCAGCAAGTTTCGCCTTCTTCGGGATGCCGCCCTTCAGCGTCATGGACGCAATATCGTAGTTCGCACGGTCGGATTTCAGCCCAAGCTGGACTTTCATGACTTCTTCATCGCCGCGTTTCACCTGAAGCATGTTGCCGTCGGCAAGATATACGCCGAGGGCATCCGGCGCGGCATACACCGCATCCGGCGCGATCAGGATCAGGTTTTCGGGGAGTTTTTCGTCATCGCAGGCGCTGAACGTCGCGGCAAGTGCCGCTGCAAGCAGGACGGCGGCGCAGGGCAGAGTTTTTTTCAGGGAGAAATGCTTCATCGCGGTATCTCTCGGGGTTGTGTTATTGTTAATGTTTCGGACGGATTATCCTGTTTTGAGGAAACAATAGCATAGATTCTATCTTTTTCAACGTTGCGAAAGGATTTTTTCGCGTTAATCCTACGTTAAAACGATATTTTTTCAGAAACGCTAACGTTAGATAACACCCGGAAGCGATTCAGCCTTCGCCGTCCGGCTTTATCCCCATCTTTTCCGCCATGCAGGTCAGGCTCTTCCTGTACTGCCGCCGGTCGATCGCCCCCGTGCGCAGAAACGTGTCAAGCAGCGCCTTCTGTTTCTCGAACAGCGCGCGCTTCTTTTCGTCCGGCGCGAGGTTTTCCCAGTCGACGCCGTGTTCAGGGCCGGCGGCGTCACGCATGGAGGAACGCCTTTACCTGTTCGAGGTGTTTCTCCGCGGTCCGCCTGCCGACGTCGTACGTCGCCTGCACCAGCACGGGATCGTGCGTGATGCGCGTAATCGGCAGGGGTCGTTCCGGCAGGATCACCAGCGCCGCCCCCTCCCCCGCCCGCTTCCGGACATATTCGGTCTGCGCGTTGTAGAGGACATGCCGCGTTTCGGAGGCTTTGACCAGCGCCGGATACTTCCCGTAAACGAGCTTCATCAGCCATTGAAGCGGATGCGGCGTCTTCACATACCCGTCCGGCTGCGTTAAGACCACGACGTTCCGCCCGTATCCGGTCCGCTCCATGAACTCCAGCGGGATGGAGTCCGTGACCGCGCCATCGAGGTAGCGTCCGCCGCCGATCCCGACGACCGAGGACACGAGCGGCATGGACGCCGAAGCGCGCATCCATTTCATCGTGTCGCCGCCCGCCTTGTCGCAGCGGTGATAGACCGGCTTCCCGGCGATGACGTCCGTGCAGACCAGCCAAAACGCCATCGGATTCGCGTCGAACGCCGCCTTGTCGAAGGGGTCCAGTTCGTCCGGCAGTTTCCGGTAGCAGAAATCCGCGCCGAACATATCGCCGGTCAGGAGTAGCGACCGCCAGGAGCAGTACCGCCAGTTCCGGCAGTAACGTTTATTGTAGCGCAGCACGCGCCCCGCCTGCCCGGATTTGAGGTTGCAGCCGAACGCCGCCCCCGCCGACACCCCGGCGAGCCCGTCGAACGCGATCCCGTTCTCCAGAAAGACGTCGAGCACGCCCGCGGAGAAGAGTCCGCGCATGGCGCCGCCCTCCAGGACGAGTCCGCATTTGGTTGTGGGTTTCATGTTCGACATGTTCAGCTAAAGGACACCGGATTGATTCATCAAAAAGTTTGAAAGATAATCTACGCCATTTTTCCGCGTTTTCAAGCTTGAATCATCAGGAAGACAAGAAAACTCCGCTCCTTCATCCTTTTGTCCGCTGTTTCCTGTTTGACAACACTTCGATTTGCGGTGCTCCCCGAAAACTGGACAGGTTGACAAGGTGTAAAACGGCGCTATATTAAGCTTACAGAAAGGAGCGAGCCGTTTTATGAAAAAGACGTACGACAGCAAGTTCAAGAGCCGTGTGGCGCTGGAAGCGTTGCGCG
>JAFSZN010000081.1 GCA_017455665.1 Lentisphaeria bacterium | reverse complement strand
GAGCATGATGTTCATGATGCCGATGCCGCCGACGAGCAGGGAGATGCTGGCGATGGCGCCCATGACGATGGTGAAGATCTTCTGGGTGCGTTCGCGCTGTTTGAGCAGGTCGAGCGGGACGATCATGTCCCAGTCCTTGCTTTTCGCGTGCGCCTTGTCCAGATAGTTCTGGAGGCGCTTCGACGTGTTGTCGATGTATTCGAGGTTGGCGACATTCACTAGCATCACGTCGTAGTCGACAAGGATCGCCTTGTTGCTGCGGCGGCCCTGGCTTTCGCTCGCGTAGTTGCCGTAGATCGCCATGTCGGTGCTGGCGGGGATCAGGATCATTTCGTTCGGGCTGCCGACCTCCGGCAGACTCGTGCCGTTGTCGTTCGCGATGATGCCGACGATCCGGTAGGACGCCGTCCCGGTGCGGATGGTCGATCCGACCACGTCCTTCGCGCCGAGCGGGAAGAGCTTTCGCTTCACATTCTGCCCGATCACGCAGATGGTCGAGGAGTTGTTGAAGTCGATCTCGTTGAACCATCGCCCGGAGGTGAGGTGGCAGGAGGTGTCTTTCATAAACTCCCTGGAGACGCCGCAGAGCTTCAGGTCCAGGCGCGTTTCGCCCCTCGTGATGGGCTGGCGCGTGTTGCGGATGGTGGTGATGTGGTGGACGTTCTCCATCGTCTTGATGAACTGGAAGTCGCGGATGTCGAGGCCGTAATCCTCGACCGCGCTGACGGAGTTGCTGCCGGAGGAGCCGGACGTCGTGTCGAAATGCGGCTTCTTGGTGTGGATGATGATCTTGTCGATGCCCATGGATTCGATCTGGGACAGCGCGGAGCGTTCCGCGCCCTTCGAGATCGCCATCATGGAGATCACGCTCCCGACGCCGAAGATCACGCCGAGCGAGGTCAGCAGGGAACGCGTCTTGTGCAGGCGCAGGTTCAGGAAGGACAGCGACACGATGTCGGTGAACCGCATCATTTGGACGCGCCCTCCTGTTCCGCCGTGGTCGTGAGCGTCGCCTTCGCGTCCGCCGCCATGCGGTCCTGCGGGAGTTCGCCGAACCCGGACAGAGGCCCGGTCAGCTCGTCCACGGAGTCGGTCGGCTTCGTCTGCACGATGCGGCCGTCGCGGAGCCGGATGACCTTGTCGTAGTGCGGCTCGAACATCGGGTTGTGCGTGACCATGATGATCGTCACGTTCTGCTCCTTGTTGATCCGGTGGAACAGCGCCATGATCTCGTTGCCGGTCTTCTCGTCGAGGTTGCCGGTCGGCTCGTCGGCGAGCAGGAACGCCGGATCGTTGCAGAGGGAACGCGCAACAGCCACGCGCTGGCATTCGCCGCCGGAGAGCTGGGTGGGGCGGTGCCCGAGGCGGTGTCCGAGACCGACGACCTTTGCGAGCTCCAGGGCGCGCGCCCGGCGGATGCGCGGCGCGACGCGCTTGTAGATCATCGGGACCTCGATGTTCTGTTCGATGGTGAGGTACGGGAACAGGTTGAAGCTCTGGAAGATGAACCCGATGCGGATGTTGCGGACCGTCGCCTGCGCGCTGTCGGAGAGCGTCGCCACGTTCACTTTCTCCAGGAAATAATCGCCCGAGGTCGGCACATCGAGCATCCCGAGGATGTTCAGCATCGTCGACTTGCCGCTGCCGGACGTGCCCACGATGCCGACGAACTGCCCGCGCCGGATGGAGAACGAGATCCCCTTCAGCACGTTCACGGCGAGCCCGCCGGGATTGTACGTCTTGCGGATGTCACGCAGCTGCACTACCACATCGTCGTTCATACGGACTCCGACGGCTTATTCGGACTGCTTCTTCTGGTACGGACGGTACAGGTACACCACGTCGCCGTCTTCCAGCCCCTCCGTGATGCGGACCGCCGTGTCGTTGGATTCGCCGATCGTGACCGGGACTTCCTCCGGCGTGCCGTTGCGGCTGACGAAGACGAAGAACCCCTTGTCGTTCTCGAAGACGGCTTCCATCGGCACGGAGATCACGTCGTGCAGGATGCTGGACACGACCTCCACGATCACGGACATGCCGTTCACGAGCTGCGGATCCTGCGTTTCCAGCGTGATGCGCGAGGGATAGATCTTCGGGGAAGTCTCGTCCCAGTACATCTGGTTGACGGGGAGCGTGGCGATCTCGGTGATCTGGCCCTTGATCTTCAGCGTTGTGATCGCCTCGGGCGTGATGATCGCCATGTTGCCGACCTGCACCTTCGAGCGGAACGCCTCCGGGATGTCGAAGTTGACCATGAGGTTGGTCATCTCGGGGATCGTGATGAGGATCTCGCCCTTGTGGACCTCCAGGCCGGGCTTGATGTCCTCTCCGCCCCAGCGGCGGTCCGGGTCGCCGTAGATCACGATGCCGTCCGTCGGCGCCGTGAGCTTCATCATGGGCAGATAGGATTCGTAGCGTTCGAGCGTGGCGGCCTGGCGGCGCGAGTTCGCGCGAAGGTTGTCGACGCGCTTCTTCGCCTGGATCAGGGAGGACGAGGTGGAGATGCGCGCCTTTTCGAGGCTGAGGCGAGCCTGTTCCACGGAGTTGTTCAGGCTCATCAGGCGGATCGGGTCGTCGTAGTGCTTGAAGCTCTTTTCCTCGATCTCCGCCTGGTTCAGCGAATTCTCGCTCGAATCGATCTTGCTCTTGAGGTTGTTCAGCTCGTTTTCGTGCGCCTTGCGCGCGGCATCGTCCGACACGCCGGAATGCGCGTATTCGTACTTCTTGTCCGAATAGTTCTTCTTCGCGGCGTCCAGCGCAGCCTGGGCGTTCGTGACCGCCAGGTCGTTGCTGTCGCGTTTCTGGCCGCGGGTGAGGCGCAGGTACTTGCGGAGATCGGATTCCGCCTGGCGCACGCGGTCCTCGGCCTCGCGGAGCGTGACCTCGTTGGTGCGCTCCTGGATCTTCTCGTTTTCGATGGCGATCACGAGTTCCTCCTCGGTATTGGAGAGGGTCGTGCGCACTTCCTCGATGCGTTCGATCAGGTCGCTGTCCTCGAACGTGATCAGCACGTCGCCTTCCTTCACGCTGGTGTTTTCGTCCACCACGCTCAGGATCTGCGTCGGGAAATTCGCCTCGAGACCGAGCTTGTGCTTCTTGTTCGCCACGATCGTGCCGTTGAGGCGCAGCCCGAGGGTCATGTCGCCCTTCGCCACGCGGTACGTGCGGTCGGGGTCCTTGCTTCCGTCGCGGTCGGCGGACACGCTCTTCTGCCTGTACACCCGGACGCCGTAGTATAGTCCTCCCGCCAGCAGCAGCGCCGGCAGGAGCACGAAGATGAAAAGTTTCGCGGGCTTCTTCATGGCTTATTCTCCGGGCTGGGCGTCCGCGGGGACCGCGGCAGGCGCGGAGGATTCGTGAGCGGAACCGGCTTCTGATGCGGCTTCCGGCGCTTCGCCTTCGGCGGGCTTTCCGGCGGCTTCCTTCGCGTCCGTCTTTTCCTCCTCCTCGTCGTCATCGGACCCGAACAGCGTCTTCCAGGACACGAGCGGGTTCTTGATGAATTCGTCGTTCACCCTCTCGACGGTCGTTTCGAGCTTCGGGAGCTCTTCGGAGTTGCGCATGACCTCGCCGAAGTCGTTGGTCGAGCGGATCATCTCCTCCGGATCGAAGAGCACGCCGTCCGCCATGTCGTTCGGGGTCAGGATGCGGACGCGGAGGAAGAAGAGCAGCTGAAGGATCTCCTTCTCGGTGTATTTCGAGGTGAAGAGCTCGCCGAGGTACGGGATGTCGCTCAGGAACGGGATGCGTTCCTGCTGGAGGGAATTGCGGTTGGTGTAGAGACCGCCCATGATGACGATCTGTCCGTCGGCGAGGCGGAGATAGGAGGAGATGCTGCGGATGGAGACCACGGGCACCTGATAATATCCGCTGCCGTTCGAAATGGTCTGGTAGCTCTGGATGTTGGAGACTTCCGGCTTCACGCGGAGCGTCACGTTGTCGTTGTTGATCATGAGCGGCTCCACGGTCAGGGTCACGCCGACGCGCTTGAACGTGGTGCTGGTGCTGATGCTTCCGTTGGTGATGGTCTGGGACTGGATCGGCACGTCCTGGCCATTCGAGATCTCGGCTTCCTCGTTGCGGCCGACCACGATCACGGGCGAGGACAGCACCTTGGCGTCCAGCGCGGTCAGAAGCCACTGCAGCGCGATGTTGAAGTTGTTGTGCCCGGCGGCAAACGTCCAGTTGGTCGTGGACCCGTCCGTGCTGTTGCCGCCCTGCGGAGAGGTCCGGATGCCGCCGTAGCTCATGACGTCGCCGTCGTACCGCTGGTCGGTCACGCCGTCGATCATGGAGATCGTGGTTGGGCTGTTGAACATGAACGACAGGTTGCGCTGGGTATTGTCGGAGATCAGGACTTCCACGATCTTCGCCTCGATCAGCACCTGCGGCGTCGCCACGTCGATCATCGGGAGCGTCTTCGCGATCGCCTCGATGTTCTCGGACGCGTCGCGGATCGTCAGCATGTTCTGCTCCACGCCGTACTCCACATACCCCGTGTCGGAGATCATCGCGTCCACGCTGTTCCGCAGTTTCGACGCCGTCACGTAGCGGCACCGGTAGATCAGGATGCTCGTGTCGTTCGCCGACGGGATGATCTTCAGGTAGGGCGGCTCCTCCTCCACCTGGCGCGAATGCTTGCGGATCGGCTGGAACATCTCGCGGAGCTGCTGCGCCACGGACACCACGTTGCGCCTGCCTTCCTCGATGGATTCGGGCGTTCTCTCGACGACTTCGGTCGAGTCAATGCCGGAGATCGGCTCGTCGGCGAGGATCGAGGTGCCGGTGAGCGCGGCCAGGGCGAGGAACATGCAGAAGGTGCGGCGGGCAATGGGCGTCATGCTGGGGGTGTCCTTATGGATAAAAGTTCAAATTGTATACACGTGTGTATGGACTATAATATACACCGCAAAACACGAAAAAAAAAGCCCAGTGCCAAAAAAAAGTTAAAAATAAAAATATTCAGGTTCAAAACAATGTTGAAAAGAGCCATGCTTTTCTTTCGCAATCTATTGTGTTGTCAAATCTTTATGTCTGTTTCGTGGGGTCGGACCCGCCCGATGGTGTTTGTACAGGATTATCCAGTATCTCAAGGATCCGTCCTGACCGTTTTCGTACGTCCGCATCTTGTTTCGTCCGTCCGCGTCCGGACACCCCGCCAGTATCGCCGGTTCAACCTGATAACACATCCCGGAAAAACGTCATGATCCTGTTCCGGCATACAAAAAACGCTCTGTTTTTCAGATTTCTTCTTTTTTGGGGTTGCAAAAAGCAAAAAAAAGGCTATTGTATTTCAGTCGTTTTATTTATCGGTTTTACCTCAAATCCTCCCTTTTCCCAGCATGAACATCTTTTCCGATCCGCTTTCTCCGTGGCGTCAGCCGCTTCGTTTCCTCTATCCCGCCAACTGGTGCAAGCCTGGTTTTGAGCGGGCGCTCGCATATCTTCAGGAGCATCCCGAGCTCCGGAACGAAAGCAATCTGCTTACGAACAGCGCCGGAAAACTTGTCTGGAAAGTCTCTCTTCCCGCCGAATTCGGCGGCGGCGCGGTGGCGTGGAAGACCTGTGAGGGGAAGATCCCGCGCCGTTATATCATCAACCTGTCGCATCCCGCCCGCGAATGGCGCAACTATCAGGCGATCGAACGCCTCGGCATTCCGACGACCTATGTTCTGGCATTCGGCGAGACGCGCAAATACCACTGGAAACTCGTGGAATCGTTCATCGTGACGAAGTTCATCGAGGATACCCGCGACGGCCGCGATTTCATGCCCGGCGGCCGACTCCGGCAGGACGTGAACCTGCGGCGTCAATTCTGCAAGCTCCTGGCGCCGGAGATCGCGAAAATGCACAAGCGCGGCTTCTTCCACAAGGCGCTTCATCCGCGCAATATCCTGTACAGCGGGGACACGCCGGAGAGCATGAAGATCTATTTCATCGACGTCGCGCGCTGCCGCATCCGCCTCAATTTCGCAATGCCCTATGTGGTCAAGTTCGACCTCTACACGCCTCTGCTCGATCTCCAGCTTCCGACCGAGGAAAGCCTGGAGTTCCTGCGCATCTACCGCGACAGTTTCCCGGAATGCCCGTTCTCCCTTTCCGAACTCGAAAACCGTCTCCGCAGGTACCGCCGCCACGGGAAGACCGTCAACGTCGTGGACTGCGGCAATTAAACCTGATCCCCTTTCCCCCCATCTTTTCTTTTCTGCCCGGCAGACATGCGGTTCCATCCTCCGCCATGCGGGCACAAAAAAACTCAGTTCTGAATCGGAGCCATCCTGGTTTGCAGAACTGAGTCAATTGTTTTCAACTTCGTATGTCTGAGTCATAGCCGCCATCCTAAAACTGTTCGGCTCACGTGCGCAAACGCTTTCGGGATGTCTTTCATCACCCGGACGCACTGATGTTTCACCCGCTTCGTCCCCGTTTTGACGAGGTTCGACACCGTGCAGTAGAAATCGCTTGCCGCTTCGATGAGCCGGTAGGCGCCCGCCCGCAGGCTGGCGCCGACCGAATGAATAAAGCCAAAGGAATATTCCGGCATCGGCAGAGAGAAGGCGAGCGTCCCCGCCTCCAGTCTGACCGGGAAACCGAAACAGGTTCCGAGGGAATGCTGCGAACCCGGAAGCATGCACATGAAGCCGCCTTCCCGCTGCGGGAT
>JAFSZN010000080.1 GCA_017455665.1 Lentisphaeria bacterium | reverse complement strand
GCACGGGGCGGACAGGATCGTGGCGACGAGGAGCTGAAACGGCGTCATGTGCTCCAGAAAGCATTTCTGGGGACCGTGGACGGACAGCAGTTTGTCGTAGACTTGTTGGGCCAGTGCGGATTCCATGTGTGTGCAGTATTTTGATCCGCGCAACCCCGGCGGGCGCGCGGACGGTTGATTCCTGTTTGACGATACCGGATATGAAATTTAGCGTCATCCGGGGCCGTTTTCAAGCCGCGAACATGTTTTTTTCGTTTTTTTTCGCGCTTTCCATTGATTTTTCCGCGGGAAGACGTATCTTTTTTGGTGAAAAAAACAAAACATAACCGGATCCCCGGCGGCCGTGCAAACCGGCTTCGCTTTTTGGAGATCCCCCATCCGGGAACATCATGCTCAACTGGCTTTCCGTACAGAACCTTGCCATCGTCGAAGAGGCCGAGATCGAATTCGGCCCGTCGTTCAACGTCATCACCGGCGAAACCGGCGCCGGAAAATCCGTCATCATGGGCGCGCTCGGACTTCTGCTCGGGAACCGCGCCGACAAGTCCGCCATCCGCACCGGCGCGGACCACTGCGAGATCTCAGCCGGATTCACGCTCGCGCCCGGCGCCCTGCCGAAACTGCGCGCGTTCCTTGAGGAAAACGCGCTGGTCTCCGCGGACGAACCGGACAGCATTCTTGTCCGGCGCGTGATCACGCACAGTTCGTCGCGCAACTTTGTGAACGGATCGGCGGTGAACCTGAACGTGCTGCGCGCAATCGCGTCGGCGATGGTCGACGTTCACGCCGCGAACGAAAACGCCGCGATCCTCGACCCCGCCAACCAGCTCGACGTGCTGGACCGTTTCGCCGGGTTTCAGAAGGAACTCGCCGCCGTCCGGCAGAGCTGGGACGACCTCGCTGCCGTCCGCCGCGAAAAAGACGCGTTCGCCGCGTCCCTGCCGTCGCCGGAAGAGGCCGCGCGCCTCCGCCGCGACTGCGAGGAGATCGAACGCGCGGACGTTCACGCCGGGGAGGACGACGAGCTGACCGCGCGTCACGACCTCGCCGCAAACTCCCGGAGCGTGATCGAGCTGGCGTCGCAGGTGTGCGGAGGGCTGACCGACGGCGAGGACAGCATCTCCCAGCGGTTCGCCGAATGCCGCCGGATCCTGCGCGGTCTGGAACGCATCGAGCTGACGAAAGCCGAGGAATTCTTGAATGCACTCGACGGCGCGAAGGAAGCCGTGGACGACCTCTCCTCCGAGCTTGCGTCGTTCGCGTCCGAGGTCGAGATCGACGAACAGGAGTTTCAGGAGATGGAGGAGCGCATGCGCCTGCTCCAGACCTTGAAACGGCGCTACGGGCCGACGCTCGACGACGAGCTGGCGCATCTGGAACGCGTCCGGGAACGCGTCGCTGCGTTCGACGACGCCGAGTTGCGCCGGAAGGAGTTCGAGAAGCAGGAGGCGGAAGCGTACCGGAAGTACCAGGCGGCCGCCGCGTCTCTTAGTGAAAAGCGAAAAGCCGCCGCCGGGAAGCTCGAAGACGCGCTTTCGAAGGAGACGCGCAAGCTCGGGTTCCTGAAGGCCGCGTACCAGCTCGAATTCTCCGCCGCGAAGGAAGGGGCCCTCGGAACCGACGCCGTCACCTTCCTCTTCTCCGCGAATCCGGGCGTGCCGATGATCCCGCTCCGCGACGTCGCGAGCAGCGGCGAAGTGGCGCGCGTAATGCTCGCCGTCAAAACCGTGCTCGCCGCAGTCGACGAGATCCCGATCCTGGTATTCGACGAGATCGACGCGAACATCGGCGGCGAGACCGCGTGCCGGGTCGGCGAAGAGCTCGCCCTGCTCGGACGTTACAAGCAGATCATTTCCATCTCGCACCTCGCGCAGGTCGCGGTCTGCGCGGATACGCATTTCCGCGTCGCGAAACACGTCGTCGACGGCCGCACGCTGTCCGGCATCCGCAGGCTCGACGATGCGGCTCGCGTGAAGGAGATCGCCCGCATGCTCGGCGGCGGTGAATCGGCGTCCGCCCACGCGGAAGACATGCTCAAACAGGCGAAGAAGGCGGGCAAAAAGAAATGAAAACGTCGTTCGTAACGCTCGACACGCCCGAAAGTCTCCAGACCGTGCGCGACATCGCCGCCGAGGTCTGGCCGAAGACGTTCGCGCCGATCCTCCCGCCCGAGCAGATCCCGTACATGATGCGGATGATGTACGCGCCGGAGGTCATGGAACGCGAACTGCGCGAGGGGTATCGTTTCGCCGCGCTGCTCGTGGACGGCGTGCCGTCGGGGTACATCTCCTGGTCGCCGTATCATGGCGACACGGCAAAACTGCACAAGGTGTATCTGCTGACCTCGTGCCACGGGAAGGGATTCGGACGGCTGATGCTGGACTACGCTTCGGATGTGTGCCGCGCCGCCGGGTTCAAAACGCTCCGGCTGAACGTGAACAAGCACAACGAGCGCGCGATTTCCGTCTATCTTAAAAACGGGTTCGAGACCGTCGAGTCCGTGAAAAATGACATCGGCGGCGGGTTCTACATGGACGATTACGTGATGGAGAAACGCATCGGATAACGTTTCCGGCGCGTTCGGACCGACAAATTAACGCGATTTCTTTTTCGCGGCCGCTTTTTCTTTCGGTTTTGCAACGGGTTTAGCCGCGGGAGTCGCGATGCTCTTCGAGGCGTGTTTCACCGCGGACGGGAGGCGCAGGGTCGATTCGCGCACGATCAGGCTGGTCGGGATGACGCGTTCCACCGAGGGCAGCTTCATGGTCGGATTGTTCATGCGCGTGAGGAGCAGTTCCGCCGCGGCGGTCGCGAGCGCGTTTTCGTCCTGATGCACGCTGGTGATCGGCACGCGCACGATGCCGCTTTCGAAGACGCCGCCGAACCCGACGAGCATGATGTCCTCCGGGATGCGGATGCCGCGGTTCAGGAGCTCCAGCTCCGTGCCGACCGCGAGCATGTCGTTGAAGCAGAAGATCGCCTCGACCTTCTCCTTCTGTTCCAGCAGCTGCGCGACGGCGCTCTGGCCGGCGATCATGTCGTTGCCGGTGCGGAACATCCAGTCGCCGCGCACCTCGATCCCCGCCTCGCGGAGGCCCGCCAGATAGCCGGAACGGCGTTCCTGCGTGACGTAGGAATCCAGCCGCGCGCCGAAGTACGCGATCTTGCGGAGGCCCATGCTGGTGAGGTGGCGCATGGCGGAAAGCGCGCCGTGGCGGTCGTCGACGACCACGGAATCGGTGTTGATGCCGGGGATCTTGCGGTCGATGAACACGAGCGGGCAGTTCTGGCGCATGATGAGTTCGGCGGCGCGGCGGCCTTCGTCGTACACGACCGGGGCCCAGATGATGCCGTCGACCTGGCGTTCGAGCAGCGCGGAGATGTCGTGGAATTCCTTGATCGGGTTGTTGAAGCTGCACGCGAGCAGGATGCGGTAGCCGTGCGTGAAGAGCGTGGCTTCGATCTGCTGCAGGATGCTCGTGAAGAACGAGTTGCCGAAGTGCGGAATCACCACGCCGACCGTCATGGTGTTCTTCTGCTGGCCGAGTTCGTAGGAGAGGCGGTTCGGCACATAGCCCAGCTCTTCGGCGAGACGGGTGATGCGCGTGCGGAGTTCGCCGCTCACGCCGACGCCGCCGCGGAGGGCGCGTGATACGCTCATCATGGAGACGTTGGCGGCTTTTGCGATGTCGCGGAGCGTGGTCTTCTGTTTCTTCATGGTCGGTTGCCTTTATCGTTGAAATGTCGTTTCTTTTGATGCGTTACAACGATAAATTTAACGTAAAAAAACGAAAAATCAAGCGGTAAAACGAAGATTTCCTAACTTTTTTGCGCGCCGGGCATCATCCGGGACATGACAGTGGCTCGATCCGCTGTGCCGGGATCCTTTCGATCACTTCCCGGCTTTGTCTTCTTCCGCCCAGCGGTCGAAACACCCCTGAATGAAGTCGATGGTCTTCTGGTGCGTCTCGTGGCTGTTCTGGGCGACTTCCATCGGTGCGCCGAACTCGAACCGGACGGGGCGCTCGGGGTGGAGCGGGCCGAGGTCGCGCAGGTATTTCCCCGTGGAAAGGAAGTCGGTCTTCAGCGCCATGGGCAGGACGGGGACGCCGGCGGATTTCGCGAGCTTGATGCCGATGGTGTTGAACTGCGACGGATCGAAGGTGTCCGTGCGCGTGGACTGGGGGAAGACGATCATGGAGATGCCGGATTCGAGCATCTTTTTGCCCTCGGTGAGGACGGTCTTGAGGTCTTCGCGGGCGTTGGTGCGTCCGACCGGGATCGCGTGGAACGACAGCAGGATGTGGCGGAAGAACGGCACGTCGAGCAGGGATTTCTTCACGACGAACGAGAAGTCGATATGCTCGCGGATGATCGCGTGGAGCACCGCCGTCTCCAGCAGGCTCATGTGGTTGCCCACGATCACGACCGGCTTGCCGCCGAGGCCGCGCAGATGGTTCAGGCCGCGGATGTGGATGCGGCCGCCGCAGCGCTCGATCAGGCGGATGTTCCGGGAGGAATACATGATCTGGCCTTCCTTGTCGAGCTTGCCGTGCGAGGCGGTGTTGCCGCACTGGATGAACGTCATGAAATTGCTCTGGTAGAAGTACCAGCGGCTGTGCAGCCAGAGATGGAACGCGAGGGAACAGCGGTTGGACTCGGGGGTGTCGTAACTGTCCATGCCGTCGAAGAGATAGTGAGACATATCAAAACCGTGTGTGTGGTGAATGATCGGACCCGTGGCGTCCGTTCCGGGGCGACCTTCGGAAAAGACGCAAACCTACTTCAATAATTTACATCGCAATCGGGCGTTCTTCAAGCGGGAAACGCCTTCCCGGCGCGTCTTTTTCCGTATTTTTTCCGCGCGGCGTATTTTTTTGCAGTTTTTTGTCTTTTTGTGCGGTTTCCCGTTTGAATGATGCGCGAAACGTGATACATTGTATACTCGCTTTCTCATACGGTTGATTGCACCATACATTCGCATCGTTTCCCGGGACATGTCCGCCGTAATCAACTGCAGAACCTGAATCCGTCCGGAGCCGCGTTCGAAAACGGCTCCGGCTGTCTGACACGCCGCGCTGAAACCAAGCAGGCAGTACGGCACAACAAGTTCAACTGGAAGGACACGGCAAGCATGCTGAAGGATGTGTACGATTACTACAGCCACGACGACTGGGCGCTGATGAAAGCGGAAATGGACCGCCGGGAGACCCCGTTCCTGGTCGTC
>JAFSZN010000079.1 GCA_017455665.1 Lentisphaeria bacterium | reverse complement strand
CCTGACCGACCTGGTTTCCGTATCCGGACAGCGGTATCACATCGCGGCAAACGCGGCCCCCATCCACGCGCGGTCCGGCGAGGTCACCGGCGCCATCCTGGTGTTCCGCGACGTCACGGACGAACGGAACAAGCGCGAAGAACTCCGCCGTGCCATGACCAGTCTGGAGAATGCTTCCAACATGGCGCGCCTGGCGTCGTTCCGCTTCGAGATCAAGACGCACAAACGCTCCGGCTCCAGCCTCCTCTATTCGATCTGGCCGAACGACGAAAACGGCGAACCGATCCGTTTCGAGGACTGGGTGTATCCCGACGACATTCCGCTTTTCGCCCGCGAACTGGAGAGGATGGAACAGTCGAACAAACAGGGGGAGACCGCCACGTTCTCGTTCCGCATCGGCCAGACGTCCAGCCTGCGCTACATCCGCGCGCTGGTCTCGCTCGACCTGAGCGTCCCGGACGAACCGGCGGTGGCGGGCATCCTGCAGGATGTCACCGAGCTGACGCTGAGCATGATGAAACTGAGGGAAACGCAGTCGCTGTGGGACGCCGCGATCAACGCCATCCCGGTCATGTTCACGGTGAAGGACGTCGACCACGACTTCCGCTATCTGCTCTGCAACAACGCGTTCGCGAACATCTTCAAGCGCACTCCGGGCGAGATCATCGGCAAGACCGATGCGGAGGTCTTCGAAGACAAGGCGATCCTGGATTTCGCCGGACGCATGAACAACCCGGCACAGGCGGTGAACGCCACGATGGACTTCGAGGAAGAGCTTCCTGTCGGCGGCGAGCATAAGCATCTCCGTTTCATCAAGACCGTCACGCGCGTAATCCAGGACGCCAGCGGACGCAAGCTCCTGCTTGCCGCGTCCAACGACGTCACCGACATGCAGAAGCTGCTCACCATCGAGCGCATCAACACCGAAATGCTGTCCCGCTTCAACCGCGAACAGGACTTCGACAGCGTGCTGGACGGCATCGCCGGAATCCTCCGCAAGGAGCTCGGCTGCGCCCGCATCGTGGTCGTTCACAAGGACAAGAGCGGGTTCGTCATCTACCGCCAGTGGCAGTACGACGGGCTGACCGCGATCGGAGCCGGAAGTGCCAATCCCATCCTCGGCATGCTCGGCTGGGAAAAACGCGTCAGGCAGTCGGCCCTCGGCTCCATCATCCGCATCGACGGACTGCAGGACGTCGCGGACGCCGGCGGCCTGAAGCTGGACGAGGGTGCGAACACGCGCGAATTCTCCATGATCTCCGTCCCGGTCTACGAAAAGAACCAGCTGACCGGCGGCATCTTCCTGACGTTCCTCCAGGACCGCAGGGATTTCACCAGCCTCGACGAAGCCATCCTGATCAGCTGCGGCAACATCGTGTCGCTCGCCAGACAGCGCGAACGCAACCAGCAGGCGATCCGCCAAGTCATGCTCGAAAACCAGCTGATCCTCGACAACATCGACATCCCGATCTGGCTCTTCAACACCGACAACGTGCTCCTCCGCACGAACACCGCCGTCTCCAGAGTCGCCGGACGTCCGGGCGAGACCTTCAGCCCCGACGAAAACGAGCGCATCTTCCGCGATTTCTCGGCAAAGCTTGCGGATCCCGACGTCAGCATCGACGCCCGCGTCCGCCGTTCCTCGCGCCTCCAGAGCACCACCTACCTCGGACAGGATTACATCGTCGTGAACGATGCCGTCCGCGACGACAAGGGCGACACGCTGTACAACATGGTGTACGCCGTGGACGTGACCACCATGAACCAGCTCATCCAGAACCAGAAGTTCGTCAACGAGCTCATGGAAGACCTCATCAGCGAGGACGATTTCGACCTGTGCATTCAGCGTACGCTCGAAAACGTCTGCAAGCTCCTCGGCGCAAGCCGCGGCTGCCTGCTCGAACATGTGGATGACGGCTCGAAAGCCCGCTGCGTTGCCGAATTCGTCGATCCGAGGCATTTCCATTCGAAGTTCAAAATGCTCGGCCGCACGCTCAGCCGTGTCCGCGGCATCCTGGAGAACACGGACGACAAGCGCACGTTCGTCTGCAGCGACACGAAGTCCATCGACTGGAACATCGTCAAGGAAGACTGGCATCAGGCGGCCCTCGCGATCGACCTGCGGGCGATCTTCCTCTCGAACATCCTCCTGGACGGCAAGATCTGGGGCACCGCCGGTTTCAACTTCGAAGGCATCAGCCATTCGTTCACCGAAAACGACGTCGCGCTGCTGCGCGCCACGGCGCACATGATCGAACTGGTCCTCGCCAGAAAACGCGCCAAGGCGCTCATCATGGACGCGCTCGCACGCGCTCAGGCGGCGGACAAGGCGAAGAGCTTCTTCATCGCCAGCGTCAGCCACGAGATCCGCACCCCGCTGAACTCCGTCATCGGATTCGCCGAACTCCTCCGCGAGGGGGGCGTCTCCCAGAAACAGGAGAAGGAATACCTCGACGCCATTTCCTCCTCGGCAAACGCCCTGCTCATGCTCATCAACGACGTGCTCGACCTCTCCAAGCTCGAGGCGAACCAGATGCAGATCATCACAGCGTTCACCGACTTCAACGCCCTCTGCCGCGAGGTCATGCTCATCTTCACGTTCCGCGCGCAGGAGAATGGCAACAAGCTCGTTTCCGACGTGCCGGAAGACCTGCCGGAGCTCGACGTCGACAACATCCGCATCCGCCAGATCCTCATCAACCTGCTCGGCAACGCCGTCAAGTTCACCAAGAAGGGCTCCATCACGCTCAGCGTCACCTTCGCGCCCGATGCGGATTCCGCGGACACCGGCACGCTCCGGTGCGCCGTCACGGACACCGGCATCGGCATCTCCGAGGACGACCAGAAGAAGCTCATGGAACCGTTCGTGCAGCTCTCCAAGCTGCGCGGCACCAACGCCGTGAACAACGGCACCGGCCTCGGCCTCTCCATTTCCAAGCGCCTCGCCACCTGCATGAACGGCGAACTGACCTGCACCAGCGAGATCGGCAAGGGCAGCACCTTCGCGGTCACGCTCAACGCCGTCCACTACCGCGCGAAGGCGAAGCCGAAGAAGGCCGCGGCGAAGACCGCCGAAAAGACGCAGGCAAAGCTCGCCGCCGCGCCGGACAGCGATGTGAAGTCGATCCGCATCCTCGTTGTCGACGATGTCCCGATGAACCTCCGCGTCGCAAAGGCGCTCTTCAAGAAGATCGGATTCGCCAACGTTTTCACCGCCGGGTCGGGCAAGGAAGCGCTCGAGTTCCTCGAAAAGGAGCCGGTCGACCTGATCCTCTCCGACATGTGGATGCCGGAGATGAACGGCGCGCAGCTCTCCAAAGCCGTGAAGGAAAATCCGAAATTCGCGCACATCCCGATCGTCGCGCAGACCGCCGACGTCGAGACGAGCGGAAACTTCGACATGTCGCACTTCGACGCCATCATCCTGAAGCCGATCACCGGGGAGAAACTCACCAACATGATCAAGCGCATCATCAAGGACGGCGATCTGCGGAAGGGCGAGGACGGAAAGCCGGTCAACCTCGGATAAATTCAGGCTATGTTCGAAGTCCCGAAAAAGTTCGACATCGACTTCGGCGGCGTCTACCGGTCCATCGGGCGCGACGCCGTCACCGCCGGGATCATCCGCAAGCGCGAGGAGCTCGACTGGCACGGGGGCGGCTTCCCGCTGTTCTCCGTCTCGGTCGTCCTGCGCGGCACGGGCGCATACATCGACGCCGCCGGGCACCGCGAACCGCTCTGCCCCGGCAAGCTCTTTTTCCGCATCCCCGGCGTGAGCCATTCGAACGTGATTGACCCCGGCAGCAACTGGCTGGAATTCTACCTCGCGTTCCACTTCATGAAGAACACCGCCGGCGGCGAGCCGCACGACGCGTTCCTGAACTACACCGAGGCGGGCAGCCCCGGCTATCTGAAGCTCAAAAACATGCCCGACCAGGACGATTCCTGGGTCCGGTCCATGTGCCGCCACCTCTTCGCGCTGGATTCGCAGGGGCCCGTCCGCGACATCAACCTCTCGCTCGAGCTCCTCAACCAGTGCTACGACTTCCTCGCGTATCTGCGCACCGCGGGCGACGAATCGCAGATCGCGCTCCGCGCCCTCAAGCTCCTGACCGTCATCCTGGACAGCCGCATCAAGGGCTTCTCCGACGAGATCTCTGACGCCGTCAAGGAGGTCATCCAGGCGAACATCAAGAGCAACTGCCCGCTGCCCGAGCTCCTGAAGGACATCCCGTTCAGCTACCCCTCGCTGCGCCGCCATTTCCAGATGATCAACGGCTACAGCATCGGCCAGTACCAGATCCAGTGCAGGATGGAGAAAGCCGTGAACATGCTGTCCTCCGGCATGAGCGTGAAGGAGACCGCCGAACGCCTAGGCTACAAGAACCAGTTCTTTTTCTCGAAGCAGTTCCACCAGCAGATCGGATTCCCCCCGAGCGTCCTGAAAAAGAGCTGACAAAAGCAAGCCTCTTTTAAAAACGGAAAACCGGCCTCCGCGACAGTTGCGGGACCGGTTCTTTGCTTTCGCGGCAATATGGGGTTACTGCACGAGCGGGACGAGCTTCGCGTCCTTGTCGGAGTCGAGGCGGACGGTCATGTCCGCGAGCACGGACGCCGGCAGATCGACGGTCCGCGCGATCGGCGGCGCCAGACGGTACCACGGCTCGCCCTTGTAATACAGCCAGACGGGGGCTTTCTCCTCGCTGAAGCGGGAGATGTCAAAGCTGATCATGCCGTCGTCGAGGTAGAACGCGCGCAGCGGGACTGCCGGGTAGGAACGGTCCGTCGGCTTCCACGGCAGCACGAAGAACGCGCCGTCCGCCTGCGGCTCGGTCGTGACCGCCCACACGCCGCCGACCAGGGAATCCTCCGTGGCGGCCTTCACCTTGTCGCCGACCCACGAACGGTTCCGCGGGTCGCTGGAGGACGCGCCCTCGTAAATCCACTGGCCGTCCCAGAACTCGATCCAGGAGTGGTTGCCGGAGCGGTCGGTCCACTGCGGACACCCGGTGAAACGCGCCGGGATGCCGCAGGCGCGGCAGGCGTTCAGGAGGATGACGGAGAGGCCGGTGCAGGAGGCGTAGGAGGCGGCGATGGATTCCTGCGCGGACTGGTCCGCCTTCGGGCGCTTGACCGCGTCGTAGGTCACGTTCAGCTCCTTGAAGACGTGGTCGTTCAGGTATTTGACGGCTTCGCTGGCGGTCTTCAGGCCGCGCACGCCGGGCATGAATTTGTCGTAGAAAAACTTCCGCCACGGGTCGCGTTTCTCGTTCACGCTCCAGTAGGGCAGGATGTAGCGCAGGAACAGGTCCTCGGAGATCTGGTCGGACCAGGGGACTTCCCTGCGCGCTTTGAGCGCGTAGCGGACGTGTTCCAGCAGCTGGCCGGGGTCGACGTCCGCATAGTCGCATTCGGGCATTTCCGCCAGCAGCGCGGCCATGTAGGGGCCTTCCGGCGGAGTCATGGCGTAAACGGCGATCCTGTCGAGCTTGTCCTGCGGGATGCGGGAAAGCGCACGCTCAAGACGGGCGGAGAGGCCGGTCGCGGTGGCTCCGGCGGGGAGGGCGGCGAGCATCTTGCGGAGCGTCACTGCGGCTTCGGACGTGTTTGCGTCCTTCGCATTTACCGATGCGCTAGAGTTTTTTTTTACGTTTCCGGCGTCCTTGACCTTAATGGTTATCACGGTGCCTTTCTTGAACAGCCCTTTGAGCTTCGCGCAGGCGAAGAGCGAGGAGGCGAGCACGTCGGCGTCGAACGACTTGGAAACGACTTCCGGATTGGCGAACACGCGTCCGTAGGGCAGGTACACGCCCTGTTCCTTCCACTGGTCGTCCTTCAGCGCTGTCAGCTTCAGCGTCAGCACGCCGTCCGCGTCCGTGGAACGCTCCAGCTTGAGCGTCTGGCCGGGTTTCGGGTCGACCGCCGCGCGCATGGCGGGATCGCCGTAGAACGCCACCACGTCGCGGTCGTAGAGCAGGCCGAGCGCCTCCCTCTGCTCGTCGGCGTCCTTGAAGCGGAGCCCGCGCAGGGAGTTGCCGGCGGTGCGCTGGAACGTGTCGTAGTCGGCGGTGTTGAGCGTGATCCTGTTCCAGTCGTGCTTGACCAGGTTCTCCACGATCCACGCGTTCGTGAAGTGGAACGATTCATTGAACGAATAGTAGCCGGGATAGTCGGTCAGCATCCCCTGCGCCGTCCAGCCCTGCCGCCCGAACCACGTCTCGATCGTGTAGCCCATGAGCTGGTACACGCCGAACGAATGGATCATGGCAGTCGCCATGCAGGAGTCCTGCCCGTGCGGGATGTTTCCGATGAGGCAGTTGCCCGCGGCGCACCAGATCTTCGGCGTCATGTCCTTGAACTCGGTCACGCGGCCGCGCGTGTCGCGCGCGGCGAGTCCGCCCTTGCGGTCGATCAGGTACATGTTATTGCTCAGATAGCCGCTTGCCCAGTCGTGCTCGGAGGCGTGTCCGGAGGTCATCATGATCTGGAATCCGCCGCCCTTCACGAGCTTGAGGAACTCCTCGGTGAAATCCTTGTCTGTGCGCGTCTTTTCGTTGTCGTATTTTTTCGCCGGGTCGGTGATGCGGAGGTTGGTCTCCTGCGTCTCGTCGAAGCTGTAGCAGCGGCGCATAAGCGAGTGATGGAACCCGCCGACCATGTCGAGGGCGTCGGTGATGTTGATCGGTCCTTTGAATTCCGCCACGCGTTTGATGTCCGAGTTGTCGTATCCGGTGATGATGCCCCAGAACGTGTCGACGTACGGGTCGGGCAGGATCTCGCGCGCCATGCGGGAGATCTCGCCCGTGAACTGGCGTCCGGCGAGCTCCTTCGGCGTCACGAAGCAGGTGTAATAAGGGAGCATTTCCTGAAGGCCGGGCAGCACCTCGCGGACGTCCTTTTTGTACGTGAAGACCTGCGGACCGAGCGCGGCGTGTTTGGTTTTCAGCGCCTGGACCGCGGGATCCAGTTCGGGATGGTCCGCCGGGACCACGATGGCGTAGCCGGGGGCTTTCGCCTTCGACGCGGCCTGCGCCGGACGCGCCGCTCTGCGGACCGTCGCGGAATGAACCGCCGCCGGGATCAGCGCGGCTGCGAGCAGGATTGCGGAAAGGACGGGGATAAGACGTGTTTTCATAGTGCCGGGTTCTCCGTGCTGAAAAAGCGTACTCCGTCGTTGATTCGGATTCGGAATACGCCCTGTATGGGAAGAAAAGAATTGCGGAACGGTCAATCCTCGTCCTCGTCGCGGCGGTGTCCGAGGAAAAGCCGGTACATGGCGCGGAGGAAGGGATTTTTCGGAAGGTCTTCGTCGTAGTCGTCGCTGAGGACGGGGATCTCAAGAGGCTGTTCGTTCGCGAGAAGGCGTTTCGGATTCTCCTCGAATAGGATGTTCGCGGTCTCCTCGCCGTAATTTTCCGTGATGAACTCTCTGCAGGCCGTCTGCCGGAATGCGCGCGAGGTGGAGTGTGCGTCGGACGCGATGTAGTGGCACAGGCCGTGCTCCAGCAGGTCGAGCGAGAATTTCTGGCATCCGCGCCCGAAATCGCCGAGGATCGAGGCCGCCGTGAGCTGCATCGTGTAGCCGGCGTTGTAGATGTGGCGCACGTGGTCCCAGCTCTGGAAGAGGCGTTCCGGGTGCGCGCAGATCGGATGGAATCCGGCGGAGTGCGTGGAACGGCTGATGGCGTCGACGGAGGAGTCCATGCGGCTGCGGACGAAGTCGATGAGGATGAAGTTCGTTTTCGCGAGTCCGACGGCGTTTTCGTCCACCTGGAAGAGCTGGGGCAGGTTGTATTCGAGGCCGCGCAGGAGCTTGATGCCGTATTCCGCGGCTTTCGCCTCGGTCGTGGCGCGGATCTCGTCCATGCGCTTGATCTGGTCGCCGGCGGGCTGTTTCCCGTGCGGCGTGCAGATGATGGTGTCGATGCCGTCCGCCTGCGCCAGCTCGAACATTTTGACCGTTTCTTCCAGGTCGGGCGAGCCGTCGTCGCCGGGCACGCCGGGCAGGATGTGGCAGTGAATATCAATCATGGTTCAAACTCGGGGCTGGGGTTGAATGAATGACGCTTCCCTTTATTTCTTCTCCTCGGCGGATTCCGGACTTTCCGGCGCGGCGGGCGACATGAGCGAAATGGAGGCTTCTTCCTTGGTGAGGACGGGTTCGGGCCCTTTGCCTTTTTTCTTTTTCGACCTGTGGCTGTAGCCGTAGCCATATCCGTAGCCGTACCCGTAGCCGTAACCATACCCGTATCCGCCGTATTTCTTGCCGTAGCCATAGCCGTACCCGTAGCCATAGCCGTACCCGTAGCCGTAGCCGTAGGCTCCGGAGGACTGCGCGAACTGGTTCAGGATGATGCCGGAGATGTTGAGCTTGAGTTCCTTCAGGCGTCCGACGAGGACCTTCAGGGAGCTGAGCGAGGTCTTGCGGGCGTTGACCACGACGATGATGTCGTCTACCAGCTTGCCCAGCACGAGCGCGTCGGCGAGGATGGTCGCGGGCGGCGTGTCGACGATGATGTAGTCGTAGTCCTTTGCTTTTTCCGCCACGAATCCGCTGTCGGCGAACACTTCGATGAGGCGGAGCGGGTTCGGCGGGATCGGCCCGGGCGGGATCACGTCGAGCTTGGTGCCGCTGATGCCGCGGTGGACCACTTCTTCGAACGTCTTTTTGCCGACGATGTAGTCGACCAGACCGACGGAGTGCGCCAGTCCGAAGTAGTCCGCGGTGTCGCCCTTGCGGATGTCGGCATGGATCATGAGCACTTTTTTGTCCTTTTCCGCGAGGAGCAGGGAAAGATAGCTGGAGAGGAGGGTCTTGCCTTCGTTCGGTGTGGAGCTGGTGACCATGATGACGTGCGCGGTGTCCTTCTTCGGGCGCGAATACTGCAGGTTGGTCAGCAGGATCTGGAAGTCTTCATAGAAGCTGTTGAAGTTGTACGTGGTCTTGTCGTTCATTGCCACGTTCATCTTCTTGTCGTTGCGGTACGCTTTGCGGCGTTTCAGGCGGACCATGGTGCCGAGCAGCGGGACCTGGAGCTCCTTCGTGATCTGGTCGGTCGAGGTGATGTGGTCGCGCAGCATGGCGTAAAGCGTGAGCAGGCCGAAGAGGAACGCGCTGGAGAAGATGAATGCGACGCCCGCCTTGAAGACGGGACGGTTGCTGACCGGCCTTTCCTGAGCCTGCGGAACGTCGATGTTTTTGAGCTTGGAAATACCGAGCTGGGTCTTGATGGTGTCGAGGAAGACTTCGTTGGTCACCGTGGCGGCCGCCAGTGCCATTTCCTTGGACTCGGAGAAGAACGAGCAGTCGATGAAGTGCGTCTTGCGGCTGAGCGTGATCGTTTTCTTATAGGGAATCTCTTCGAGGGTCAGCTCGGGATACTCCAGGCTGAGCTGCGTTTTCACGCGGTCCGTCACGTAGCGGCTGTCCATCAGCTTTTCATAGTCGTTCAGCATCTTGTCCGCCACGATCAGTTCGCGGTCGATCGTGTTCATGGTCTGAAGCTGTTCGTTGGTCCTGGCTGAAGTCGTTACAACGCCGGTGTCCTCCGAACTGCCCGCATAGTCCCACGCGAACAGGGAGAAGTCAACGCGGTAGACCGGCTTGGCGACGTATTTGAGATAGACAAAAGTTATGGCGGCGCAGAAGATCCCGAATGCCAGCACATACTGATAGCGGCGTTTGAAAATACCCCACAAAAACGGGAAGTCGACATCACTTGGTTTGCGCATTGTTTGGAAACCCTTTCAAGTGTTTGATGGCATGTGAAAACAAATCGCTTAATATAATATATCGCGCGTATGAGAATTTTTCAAGTATTCCGCAGTACATATTTGCGGAAAATTAGATGGAACCGCGCCCCGCTGTTTCCCGTGCCGGCGAATCAGCGGTTCCGTTCGACGAAGACACGCGGAACTGTACTCACGCCTCCGGGTCGTACAGGAAAAACGAACAGTTGTCGCACTGTACCAGATTGCCGTTTTTCGCTTCCATCACGGTCTGCGGAGAGTTCTTCATGTTGCAGTTCGAACAGCTTCCGTTGCGGATGGTCCCGACCGGGCTTCCCTTGCCCGAGGCGAGCATCCTGCGATAGGGATCCAGATAGTTCGGCACGACATTCTTTGCGAGTTCCGCGGACCGTTTTTCCCTTTCCGCGATCTCTTTCGCGATCGTTTCCCTGAGGGAATCCAGTTCGCGGACTTCCGCCTGGACGGTCCGGCCCGTCGCCTTGTAGGAGCGTTCCGCCTTTGCCAGCAGCTTGTCCGCTGCCTCCTGTTCGTCCATGAGCTCGATCTCGCGCGTCTCGGAATCGGAGATGTTCTTTTTCGCAGCTTCGATCTCGGCGAGGATGGCGTTGTATTCGTTGATCTTCTTGACCGAGGTGGACTTGATCATCAGCGCCTGCAGGTTTTCCCGCGCCGCCTTCGTTGCCGCCGCCTGCTGTTTGGCAGCCTGTTCGACTTTCAGCTTGTTCTGCTTCGCCTTTTCCAGTCCCTTTCGCACGACGTCGAACTCCGCGACGAGCGCGGCGCGTTCGCGCGGGAGAGACATGAGCCGCGTCTTCAGATCGCGGATGCGCAGGTCTTCCGCCTGCAGGATCAGAAGGTCTTTGATCGCCTGTTTTACCATAGTTTCGTCTCCTGTTTGATGCTTTTTCACTAATATAGCCGTCCTTTTCCGAACATCAAGCGGAGAAAGAAAAGTTTTGGCTTTTTTTCTGCCGTGCCAAACAAAAAAACGCACCTCCGGCGAGGAAGGTGCGCACTGAAACGATTTCGTATTATTCCGTCCGGTTCAGCGGACTTCGGACGCTCTCATGCGGGCGATTTCCGCCGCATAGCCGTCCAGCTCGTTCGGCGTTTCGAGTTCGATCGGGAGGTCCCGTACCGGCTCCATCGACACGAACCGCGCGAGCGCCCCGAATCCGATCTCGCCCTCGTCGAGCTTCGCGTGGCGGTCCTTGTGCGACCCGAACGGCATCATGGAGTCGTTCAGGTGGATCGCCTTCAGACGGTCGAGCCCGACGATCCGGTCGAACTCCTCCAACACGGCTTCCGGCTTGTTCACGATGTCGTATCCGGCGCAGAAGACGTGGCAGGTGTCCAGGCAGACGCCGAGCAGGTCGCCGTATTTGGAACGGCTGATGATCTCCGCCAGCTCCTCGAACCGCGAGCCGACCTCGGAGCCCTTGCCGGACATCGTTTCCAACAGCACGACCGGCTTCAATTCCCGGTCCATGACCAGGTCAAGCGTCTCCGCGATCAGCTCGATGCCGCGTTCGATCCCCTGTCCGACGTGGCTGCCGGGGTGGAAATTGTAGTAGACGTGTTCAACAGGGAAACGGTCCAGCAGCTCCAGGTCGCTGCGCATGACTTCCCGTGCAAACCGCAGGGTGTTGTCGACCGCCGCGCACGGATTCAGCGTGTACGGGGCATGCGCGACCGCGGGCGCGAAATCGTGTTCGCGCAGGAAAACGCCGAGCTCGGCGAGTTCCTCGTCCGGCGGCACGCGTCCCGAGCCGCCGCGCGGATTGCGCGTGAAAAACTGAAACGTGTCGGCTCCGACGGCGAGCGCGTCCGCGCAGAGCTGGCGGTATCCGCCCGCCACGGACAAATGGCAGCCTATGTGCATGTGATTCCGTCCTTGTTGAAATGGTCGGTCTGTTCCGGCGACAGTTCGTCGGAATGCATCAGGAAAAGAAAACGGAAGACAGCGGGACGAGCCGCCGTCTTCCGTGAGGTACTATTTCACGCGGTGGTGACACCGCCTGAATTCAAGCTTCAAACAAGATTATTTGAACTTGTATTCGGGAGTCGCGGGAGAACCTTCGACCTTGAGGTCCTTCGTGACTTTCCACCAGCCGTTGGTGTCGCCGGAACCGGCGCTGTTCGCAACGCCGACGGAACCGTCGCCGCGGACGAAACGACCGGTGGAGCTGTGGTTGTCGGCGCCGTCAGCGCAGACCGGGGAGATGGTGGCGTTGCCGCCCATGAGGGCGTCGACCCAGTTGTAGGAGACGTTGGAGGAGTCGAGGACCTTGTTCGGCTGCGCAACGGTCATGCCGCCCTTGGAGGGGCAGAGGAAGCCCTTCGGGTCGGTCAGGAGGTCCTGGGAGCGGAGGAGGTCGAGGTCCTGATAGCTGTTGCCGGCCATCCATTTCGGCTTCGGGCTCTTGCCGGTCTGGGTGGTGGGATAGTAGTCGTCATAGCTCATGGCATACTGGAAGAAAGCCTTGCCGATCTGGGAAAGCTTGCTGGTGCAGTCTGCCTGTTTGGCTTTTTCCTTCGCCTGGTTGAGGGCGGGGAGGAGCATGCCGGCGAGGATGGCGATGATCGCGATCACGACGAGGAGCTCGATCAGGGTGAAGCCTTTGTCTTTTTGTTTCATGTTTGTGTCCTTTATGGTTGGTTGTGAAACAAGAATGTTAAACGAAATTGTATGTCTTTGGAAAATTGCACCTATTATTATACCTCATGTCGCGGAAAATGACAAGAGGAAAACCGTCGAAAAGGCGATTTTTTTTGAAAAAAAGTGGGTTTTTCCATTATTTCCATTATTTTGCATCAATGATAGCTCCTTTTACGGCATCCATCGACGCGCAGACCGCGTCCGGCTGATTTTTGTCCGGTGCGCCGTAGCCGTAAGTACAGTAAGCAGTGCGGAATCCGGCGGCATGCCCCGAGTCGATGTCCGTCCAGTTGTCGCCGACCATCCAGGAGCCGGCGACATCCGAGCCGGTCTCTTTCAGAATATGATATAAGGCGTCGGGTTCGGGTTTCAGCGGGAACCCGGAATCCGCGCCGACCACGGCGGAGAAAAACGCGTCGATGCCGAGCCCCTTCAGGATAAAGCACGTGGAACCGTAGGGCTTGTTCGTGAAGACGGCGAGACGGAATCCGGCGGATTTCAGCGCCTCCAGCGCGTCCGGGACGCCGGGATAGAGCCGCGTCTCGACGATGAGGTTTGTATCGTATTCGTGGCGGTAGCGCCGGAATGCTTCGTCGAGGTCCGCGCCGGGGGTGTCCGCCAGCGCCCGCGCCACCAGCACGCGCGCACCGCTGCCGACCATGCGGATGACGGCTTCGCGCGGGAGCGCCTTCAGCCCGAAGGAGACGCGCATGCGGTTGACGGCGGCTCCGATGTCGGCGGCGGAGTCGATCAGCGTGCCGTCCATGTCGAACGCGACGACGGCGTTCACGGCTGTACCTTGTCGAACCAGATCGGAATGGTCTGGTTGAGGGGCAGGCGCGCCTGCGCGTCGAGGCCCGGCTCCGCGACCACGCCGCGTTTCCAGTAATGCCAGCCCAGGCCGCCGACCATGGCGGCGTTGTCCGTGCAGTATTTCTTGAGCGGGAGGACGGCGCGGTAACGGGCGGGGACGGTCGCCTGGAAGCGTTCGCGGAGGGCGCCGTTGCAGGCGACGCCGCCGGCGAGCACGATGGAGCGGACGTCGAAATGCCGCGCGGCGTCGAACGCCTTCCGGCAGAGCACGTCCACGATCGCCTCCTGGTAGGACGCGAGGATGTCGAACAGCACCTGGTCGCGGATGTTCTCCACGCCGCCGAGGTTCTTCACGTGGTAGAGCAGCGCGGTCTTCACGCCGCTGAAACTGAAGTGGAAGCGGTTCTCCGGCGCGACGGGCTTGCCGGACGACGGCGTCAGCGAACGCGGGAAGTTCACCGCGTGCGGATCGCCGTTCTTCGCGAGGCGTTCGATCACCGGGCCGCCGGGGTAGCCGAGGTCGAGGATCTTCGCCGCCTTGTCGAACGCTTCGCCCGCGGCGTCGTCGAGCGTGGTCCCTGCGAGCGTCATCTTTCCGTCGCTGCCGACCACGACCAGCGCGGTGTGTCCCCCGGAGACGACCACGGCGAGCATCGGGAAGAGGTCCGGATCGCCGAAGACGATGGAGTCCTGTTCGAGGAACGCGCCGTAGATGTGCGCGGAGAAGTGGTTGATCGGGATCAGCGGCAGGTCGTGCGAGGCGGCGATCCCCTTGGCGAAATTGAGGCCGACGAGCAGCGCCGGGATCAGGCCGGGCGCGTGCGTCACCGCCACGGCGTCGAGGTCGTCCAGCGTCACGCCGGCCGTCTTCAGCGCCTCGTCCAGCGTGGGGCAGACCGCGGTCAGATGGGCGCGCGCGGCGAGCTCCGGGATGACGCCACCGTACGGGGCGTGTTTTGCGATTTGGGACGCCACGGCGTTGGACAGGACCTTTTTTCCGTCTTCCACGACCGCCACGGCGGTTTCGTCGCAGCTGGATTCGATCCCCAGGATCAAGCTCATAGTATGTCAGCCTCGCATTGTTCCGATATGGTTATTTTGTTCGCATGCAGTCAATTAATATAGCATTTGCCGAGGCGGAAATCAAGCCGGAACGCGAAAAAGCGTGCGGAATCCGGCTTGAACAGGAGGCGGGTTCAGTCCGCCGCGTCCGGGGCGGAGACTGCGCCGGACACGGATCCCGACTGCGCCGGAATGTCCGCGGTCTGCCGTTTGAACAGGGAGCCGTAGGGGATCAGGAGCAGGATCGTAAGCGCGATGATCGAGAGTGCGCGCAGAACCGGTACGGGCAAGCCGAAAAGCGGCGGACGGTTCTGTTCGATGCGCTCGGCGGCATCGTCCCACAGCAGCCCCGGCAGGACGCCGGCGATCCCCGCCAGGACCTCGATCCATGTCCCCACGATGGAATTGTTCAGCCAGTCCGCCGCGTCGCCGAAGCCCGGCAGGCACAGGAGCGCGAACATCAGCGCCGGAACGGTGCAGAGCGTGCCCCAGAGCAGGAGCCACGGCAGAAGCGAACGGTATTCCTGGCGCACGGTGCGGCGCAGGACCGCGGCTCCGGCAACGGAGATCGCCGCCAGCGCCAGCGTCGGAAGGAGGCTCGGATGAAAGGGCAGGTCCATGGTCTGGTCCGGTTGAAGAGGGGGCCGATTTAAAATGAAGTGAGGCGGCAGGGAAAAAGGGAGGGTAAAACCCTGCTGCCTCAGGAGTGCGGATTCCGTCGGCGTCCGGAAAACCCCCGAACGCCTCTGTTATATACTTTACGCTTTTTCCGGGGAAAATCAAGCCGTTTCGGAAAAAAAGCGGAAAAAATGTGCGTGGCTTGAAAAGGGCGCGTCGCGGTTCAGCCGAGGATCGCGTCGATCTCCGCGAGCTCGTCCGCCGCGAACGTGGAGTTTGCGTTCAGGCCGTCCAGCACGTCGTCGATCTGGCTTGTGCGGCTGGCTCCGACCAGTACGGACGTGACGGCGTCCTGACGCAGCACCCAGGCGATCGCCATGGACGCCAGACTCTGGCCGCGTTTTTGCGCGAGCCCGTTCAGTTTTTTGATCTTTTCGAGTTTTTCCGGCGTGAGCGCGGACGACTTCAGAAACGCCTCGCGCGTCATGCGCGAATCCGCCGGGATGCCGTTCAGATAGCGGTCCGTGAGCAGTCCCTGCGCCATCGGCGAGAAGATGATGCCGCCGATGCCGGATTCCTTCATCACGCCGAACGAGCCGTCCTGCTCGCGTCCCCGGTCGAACATGTTGTACCTCACCTGATGCAGCACGGCCGGCGTCTTGAGTTCGCGCAGGATGGCGAACGCCTCGCGGGCGCGTTCCGGCGAGTAGTTCGAGATGCCGGCGTAGAGGGCGCGCCCGGAACGCACGATGTGGTCGAGCGCGAGCATGGATTCCTCGACGGGGGTGTCCGGGTCCATTCGGTGATGGTAGAAGACGTCGACATAGTCGAGTCCGAGGCGTTTCAGGCTCTGGTCGCAGCTGGCGATCAGGTATTTGCGGCTGCCGAAATCGCCGTATGGGCCGGGCCACATGGTGTAGCCCGCCTTGCTGGACACGACGAGTTCGTCGCGCAGGTTGCCGGGGAAGTCCGCCTTCAGGATCCGCCCGAACGTCTCCTCGGCGCTGCCCGGCGGCGGCCCGTAGTTGTTCGCAAGGTCGAAATGCGTGATGCCGCGGTCGAACGCCGCCCGCACCATCGCGCGGGCGTTGTCGAAGTCGTCGATGCCGCCGAAATTATGCCACAGACCGAGGGAGACGCGCGGCAGGCGGAGTCCGGTCCTGCCGCAGTGGCGGTACTCCATGGCGGAATACCGCGTGGGCGACGGCGTGTAGGCGTTGAAGCTCACTGTTTGGCTTCCTCGGTTGCGGGCGCGGGTTCGGCGGGCGCGGAGACGGCGGGCGCGTCATCGGCTTTTCTGCCGCGCACCCACACGAACAGCGCGAATCCGACCGCGACGCCGACGCCGATGCCGACGGACACCCAGTACGGCAGGCCGCCGTCCTTCAGGAAGAAGAAGAGGCCCGCGGGCTGGCCGTTCTTGCCGGTCGTCCAGACGATGAACGTGACGACGACGGCGGTCATGAACATGCCGGGGAGCAGGGTGACGAGCGCGCCCGCCTTGTGTCCTTTGCGGAAGAGCCACACGGTGCCTGCCATCAGCGTGGTGGCGGCGAGCACCTGGTTGCACCAGGCGAAGTAGTTCCAGAGCTTGTTGAACGACTTGGCGTTGGTGTTGGACCACGCGAGCAGTCCCGCCACGAGGAGGATCAGAGGCACGCAGACCAGGAAGCGCGGCAGGAGACTCTTCTGCGGGACATGAAGAATTTCGGCGAGGCTGAGGCGCGTGCTGCGGAGCGCGGTGTCGCCGCTGGTCACGGCGAGGATCACGACCGCCAGCACGGTGATCGTGCCCATCCAGGAGCCGAGGAAATGGCTCGTAATCTCGCAGAGCACCACCGGGCCGCTCTTAGTCATGAACTGCGGTTCCAGGTTGTAGATGGCGAGTCCGGCGACCGCCCAGATCATGGCGATGATGCCTTCGAGGATCATCATGCCGTAGAAGTCGCTTTTCGCCTCGCGTTCGGACTTCATCGTGCGGGCGATGATCGGCGACTGCGTGGCGTGGAACCCGGAGATGATGCCGCAGGCGATGGTCACGAAGAGGAGCGGGAAGACCGGCGCGGTGTCGGGGTTGAACTTGCCGAGCTGGAACGCCTTGGTCTCGGTCATGACGGACGGGTCCTTGAACCCGGCGACGAGCAGGGCGATGAAGATGGCGAACGTGCCGATGAGGAGCATGAGGCCGAAGAACGGGTACACCTTGCCGATGATCTTGTCGACCGGGAACATCGTGGCGGCGACGTAATAGATGAAGATGGCGACGACCGCCCACCAGAAATAGTTCGGGGGCTGGTAGGTCGCGGCGTCGATGATGCCGGAAACGCTGTCGGCGGCGGGCTTGCCGAGTTCCTGCGCCGTCTTGTTGATGAGCTGCGCCGGGACGTTGATGAAGACCGCGACCACGAGCAGCAGCAGGATGATCATGAACCACTGGAAGAAAACGTTGTATGCCTTGCCGAGGTTGGTCTGCACGAGCTTCGGCAGGTTCGCGCCGTTGTCGCGGATCGACATCATGCCCGCCGCCATGTCGTGCACCGCGCCCATGAGGACGCATCCGAGCGGGATGATGATGAGCGCGACGATGCCGAACTTGATGCCGAGGATCACGCCGATCACCGGGCCGATGCCGGCGATGTTCAGCAGCTGGATCAGCATGTTTTTCCAGCGCGGCAGGATCACGAAGTCGACGCCGTCCGGATTCTTCACCGCGGGTGTCTCGCGGTCGTCCGGACCGAAGATCTTTTCCACCAGTTTGCCGTACAGGAAGTACCCGAGTACCAGGAATGCGATGCCGCCGAGAAAGAGTAACATGACAGTGCCTCATGGGATTGAAACCGGCGGGAACCGTGTTTGGGCACCTCGATTCATTGGTTTTCGGTGGCTTTTCGCATCCGGGCAGAATCCAATCGGCAGGATTTTCGGTGGTTGCCTTCCGGTAGCCACGCTCAAATCTTCCTGCATTGTCTTGTTTGCCCGGCTGCTGAAAATCCATCCGCCTGAATGAATAGAGACACCCTTCGAGGCGGGGGCGCCGGCCGCGGAATATGCCGCGGGTGATTGTTTGTTGTGATCGTAATGAAATATTATAGCATACATTCCCGCGTATTTCAAGCGGATTTCGTAAGAAAGAACGCACGGATGCGCGCGAAACGCGAAGAAGATGCCGGAACAAGACCTGATACGGAGCGCATGCGCGGATCAGGAGACGAGCGAGGCGTCGGTCAGGTAGATCTCGCGTGAGAACGGCTCGAATTTGAGGAGCTCGCCCTCGAAGGCGATCGTTTTGCCCTTCATGCCGTCCAGAGTCTCGCGGAGCGTGGGCGGGAACGCCGCGACGGCTTTGATCTGGACCGGAACGGATCCCTGTGCGACCTTGCAGACCAGGAACGTTGCCTTGACGCCCTTCTGCGAGCCGAACACGAAGTCCATGCTGAACGGCATGCTCATCTGGAGTTCGCCGCTCCAGCGCACGCGGCGTCCCTTCATCGCGTCGAACGCGGCGCGTTCCTCCGCGCCGGGGAACGATTTTGCGAACAGCACGGTGCAGACGGATTCGACGGTCAGGTCGTCGGCGACCGCAGGCTTCTGCACGACAGGTCCAGGTTGCATCCGAGGCGAGGCAGATGCCGGGGCCGGGGAGGCGGACGGACTGGAACTCCGCACGACATCGGCTTTCGGCGTGTCGGATCTGTTCATGCGCTTCGCCTCGGACGAGATCCTGATGACGGTCGTGCGCCGGGATTCCGACGGGGAACCTGACGGAAGCGGGATCCTGGATGTTTTTCCGGACGGGGATGCCGTGTCGACCTGAAGCGGCGCATGGCGTTTGGGCGTGTCTTCCTCTTCGGCCTGCTCCCCGGGCGAAAACTCCTGCGGCACGGCGAGAAGGTCTTTTTTCTGCGCGGTCAGCAGATCGGGCATCGGCTCGGACGAGGGGGATTCCAGCGCGTTCGCGATGGCTGCCATGCGGCTGATGACGGAGATGTCCGGGGCATTGGCGCGCAGACGCACGGAGACGCCCTCGTTGTTGAACATCCCGGCGGGAAAGAGCCGGACGAGGTTGAGCACGGCGGACCGGTTGGACGGCGTATCCAGAAACATGTCGAACGCCTCCTCGGATTCCGCGGAGCAGAAGAAATCGGGCTCCTGGGAGGAAAAGAACATTTTCGAGGGGAAGATGGGGTGTCCGTCCAGGATGCGTTCGGCGATCGACTCCAGGTCGCGGACCACGCAGACATGGAAACCGGGTGCGTTCCGGAATGCCACGAAATACCGGACATAGTTGCGCCCGAAACGCTTAATGGTGACGGAATGGCCGGAGAACCTGCCCGTGATGGATGCATCCTTTCCGTTCGGGGACGTGCCGGGGTCGTATGTGCAGGCGAGCTGTTTCGCCGCCTCGCGCCACTGGCTCTCCAAGTCGACCTGCGCCACGGGGGCGTCTTCGTCTTCGGAATCGCCGTGGATTGCCCTGTTTGCCTTGCGGAAGCTCGCGACGACGGTCTTCCAGATGAAGATGCCGATCAGGATGGCGATGATCTTGAACAGGAAATTCATGCGGAAACCCCTCTTTCAGCGAGAGCTGCGTCCGGTTGTCGTCAGGCGGTCTTCAGCGCCGCGCGGCAGGCGCGGAGCGTGTTCTTCATGAGCATGGCGATGGTCATGGGGCCGACGCCGCCGGGGACCGGAGTGATGAGCGAGGCTTTCTCCGCGACGGAATCGAAGTCGACGTCGCCGACGAGGCGGCAGCCGTTTTTCGCCGTGGGGTCCGGGATGCGGTTGATGCCGACGTCGACGACCACGGCGCCTTCCTTCACCTGGTCGCCCTTCAGGAAACGCGGGATGCCGAGGGCGGCGACGATGATGTCCGCCTGAAGCGTGGCGGCGGCGAGGTCGCGGGTGTGGGAGTGGCAGACTGTGACAGTGGCGTCGCCGAACGGAGCCTTTGCGGCGAGCATGGCTGCCATGGGCTTGCCGACGATGTTGGACCTGCCGAGCACGACGGCGTTCTTGCCGCGCGTGACGACGCCGGAGCGTTCCAGCAGCACGGTCACGCCCCACGGCGTGCAGGGCAGGAATCCGGAGAAATCGCCGAGCATCATGCGGCCGACGTTCGCCGGGTGGAAGCAGTCGACGTCCTTCGCCGGGTCGATGGCGAGTACGACGCTCTTTTCATTGATCTGCTTCGGGACGGGCGACTGGACGAGGATGCCGTGGATGGACGGATCGGCGTTGAGCTTCGCGATGATCGCGAGCAGGTCGGCCTCAGTGGTGTCCGCAGGGAGCACGATTTTTTCGGAGCGGATGCCGAGTTCGGCGCATTTTTTCGCCTTGCGGGAGACGTAGACCTGGGAGGCCGGGTCTTCGCCGACGAGGATGACGGCGAGCGCGGGCTGGACGCCGTACTTCGCGACGATCTCCGCGACCTCGGCCGCGGTCTCGGCGTTGACAGCTTTGGAAATCTCGTTGCCGTTGATGAGGTTGGCGGGCATGGTCGGTCACTCCTTTCCGGCTTTGCCGGTCTTGTCTGCGTTTCCGGCTTTGCCGGCGTCTTCTTTTTTCGTGTCCCCGGGGGCTGCTTCGGTTTCCGGCGCGGGCGCCGGCTTGAGCCGGGAAATCGCGTCATCGACCTCGCGCAACTTGGAATTGAGGTTGATCATGGTCGGCTTGTTCTCAAGCAGCGAAGCGAGCCTGCGGTTCAGGTCCATGATCTCCTCGTGCAATTTTTTTGCCGCCGCATCCTCCTTCAGAAGGCGTTTGCGTTCGTTCTGGATGTCCTGAACAAGTCCGGCACGGTTTTTGAGCAGGGATTCCGCCTTTTCCGGGTCGGCAAATTCGGCGGGATCGCGGTTCGTGCTGTAGATCCGGGTCAGTACGGCCTCTGCGGGTTTCGCGGTCGCCTCCGCGGGTTTTGCGGCGGCTGTCGCGGCGGGTTTCGTTGCGGAGGGTGTCGTGGCGGGCGTCGCGGCGGGTTTTGCCGCGGCGGACAGGACCGCAGTCATGGCGAAAAACAGAAGAAAGCAGATTCGTTTCATAGTCGTGTACCGGAAAAATGGGTTGCGCGCGGTCTGGCTGCGCGGGAAAAAGATACGCAGTTAAATATAGATTTGAAACGCGAGAATGCAAACGCCAAAGTGAAAACACGCGTGAAAAAGGCGGAAAAAAAGGCAGAATCCGTTTGAAAAGGACGTGCCGATGTGCTAATGTAATGTAGATAAGGCAAACAATGAAAAGGAGACTTGCGATATGAGAACCGCGGAAATCGAACGCAGCACGAACGAAACCTCCATCTTCGTGAAATGGAACCTGGACGGGACCGGGAACGGCGATATTGAGACGGGCATCCCGTTCATGGACCACATGCTGACGCTTTTCGCCCGGCACGGCGGATTCGACCTCACGGTCCGCGCGTCCGGCGACTTGGACGTGGACTGCCACCACACGATGGAAGACCTCGGGCTGACCATGGGGCATGCGCTGACGCAGGCGCTCGGCGCGAAGGAAGGCATCCGGCGTTACGGGAGCTTCCTGCTGCCGATGGACGAATCCCTCGCGCTCGTCTCGCTCGACCTTTCCGGCCGTCCGTACCTGGTCTACGATGTGCAACCGCCCGCGACACATATCAAGGACCTGGACACCGCGCTTTTCAAGGAGTTTTTCCAGGCGTTCTCGGTGAAGGGCGGCATCACGCTCCACATCCGCATGCTGTCCTCCGGCGAGGTGCACCACGTCTTCGAAGCGATCTTCAAGGGGCTGTCCCGCGCTCTTGCCGAGGCGGTCTCCGTGGATCCCCGCGTGGAAGGCGTGCCCTCCACGAAGGGCGTCCTGTAAAACATCCTTTCGCCTCGAACCGAACTTGTTTCCGAAGCGGCTTCCTTGCCATGGATGACGAACAGGGCAGTCTTTTTTCGGCGTTTCTGAAGTCGCCGCTCGCTGACCGCATGCGCCCGCGCACGCTCGAAGAGGTGGTCGGACAGGACCATCTGCTCGGGCCGGACGCCCCGCTCCGCCGCATGATCGAAAGCGGCCGCCTGAGCAGCTTTATCCTGTGGGGGCCGCCGGGATGCGGCAAGACCACGATCGCCCGCATCATGGCGCACACCACCAGCATGCACTTCGTGGCGCTCTCCGCCGTGTTCTCCGGCATCGCCGAACTCCGCAAGGCGTTCGACGAGGCGGCGAAACGCCGCGCCGCGGGGCAGGGCACGCTGCTGTTCGTCGACGAGATCCACCGTTTCAACCGCGCCCAACAGGACGGCTTCCTGCCGTTCGTGGAGAACGGCACGGTCACGCTGGTCGGCGCGACCACGGAAAACCCGTCGTTCGAGCTGAACAGCGCTCTGCTCTCCCGGTGCAAGGTCTTCGTGATGAAACCGCTGGACGAGGCGGCGCTCAATAAGATCATGGTTCGCGCCGAGGAGCTGTCCGGCATGCCGCTGCCGTTGTCCGAAGAGGCGCGCAAGACGCTGCCCGGACTCGCCGACGGCGACGGGCGCTACCTCATCAACCTCATGGAGTCCGTCTACGACCTCGCCGCCGAGGGCGAGCGGATCGACTCCAAACGCCTCTCCCAGCTGGTCCGCCAGCGCGCCCCGGTCTACGACAAGGACCGCGAGGGGCATTACAATCTCATCAGCGCGCTCCATAAATCCCTGCGCGGCTCCGACGTGGACGCCGCGCTGTACTGGGCGGCGCGCATGATCGAGGGCGGCGAGGATCCGCTCTACCTCCTGCGGCGGCTCACGCGGTTCTCCATGGAGGACGTGAGCCTGGCGGACCCGAACGCGCTTCAGGTGGCGGTGTCCTGCTGGGATACCTACGAACGCCTCGGTTCGCCCGAGGGCGATATCGCCATCGCCGAGCTCGTGATCTACCTGGCGACCGCGCCGAAGTCGAACAGCGCGTACGTGGCGTGGGGCAGCGCCCTCCGCGCCGCGAAGAAATATTCCTCGCTCATGCCGCCCGCGCACATCCTGAACGCCCCGACCAAGCTCATGAAGGAGCTCGGCTACGGGCACGGCTACCAGTACGACCAGGACCTCCCCGACGCGTTCTCCGGGCAGAATTATTTCCCGGACGGCATGCCGCGCACGAAACTTTACAATCCGCCGGACCGCGGATTCGAGCGCGAGATCAGGAAACGTCTGGACTACTGGGACCGTCTGCGCCGCGAGAAACAGGCGCAGATGAAGCGCGACCACGCGCCCGGCGCCGAGCCGGAGCCCCCGCCCGCCCCGGAAAAAAAGGAAGACAAAGAGAGCAAATGACCGGGGTTTCATTATCCCCCGGATAAACTGTTGCAGGAAAGGTGAGGTTATGTCCAGCAAAGAAAAATGCGTTTTTTTCAGATTGCCACTTGAAAATATGACGCGACGCGTTATGTTATATGCAACGGAGAATCAACCATGATAAAGAGCTTCAAAGACAAAGAAGCGGAAAAGATCTATAACGGCATGCGGTCGGCAAAGTTGCCCGGAACCATTCAGGAAACCGCCCGCCGCCGCTTCAAATATTTGAACAATGCTGTGGATTTGGAGGATTTGCGGGTGCCGCCGAGCAATCATTTCGAAGCCTTGAGCGGCAGGCCCGGAGTTTACAGCATACGGATCAACAACCAATGGCGCATCACGTTTTCATGGAACGACGGCGCGGAAAACGTCAGAATCGAAGATTACCACTAACCGGAGGAACAGCTATGGCAAACGAAGAAAAATACCTGAAACCGGTACACCCCGGTGAAATTCTGCTTGAAGATTTCATGAAGCCGCTTAAACTTTCGCAAAACAGACTCGCGCGGGAAATCGGCGTGCCGCCGCGCCGGATCAACGAGATCATCCACGGCAAACGCGCCGTGACCGCGGATACCGCCATGCGCTTAAGCCGTTTTTTCGGCACTTCCGCACAGGTCTGGCTCAATTTGCAGGCGGAATACGAACTGGATTGTGTGATCTACCGGGAGCGCACCGAGGGAAAGCACACGTTTGACTTTATTAAAGCCTTCAAGCCGGTTGCGGCCGCCATGCTGTAACGTCATGCCTTGCGGTCGAGGGCGCGGTAGCCGATCGCCTCGAAGAGGTGTTCGCGGCGGATGTTCTCGGAGCCTGCGAGGTCGGCGATGGTGCGCGCGACGCGGAGGATGCGGTCGTAGGCGCGCGCCGACAATCCGAATTCGTTGATCGCGTGGCGGATCATGGTCTGGAGCTGAGGATCCAGCACGCAGTATCTCGTGAGCTGGGCGGGCCCCATCATGGCATTGCAGCGGATGCGGCTGTCGCGTCCGTAGCGGCGCGTCTGGATGTCGCGCGCCGCGATGCACCGCGCCCGGATCACCGCGCTGGATTCCGCCGGACGCGTCGAGACAAGCTCGTCGTCGGACAGCGCCTCCACGTTCACATGCAGGTCGATGCGGTCGAGCAGCGGACCGGAAATCTTCGCGCGGTACTGCTGGATCTGGAGCGAACGGCAGGAACAGCGGTGGCGGTGGTCGCCGAGGTGTCCGCAGGGACACGGGTTCATGGCGGCGATGAGGAGGAAGCGGCAGGGGAAGACGAAACTGCCCGCGGCGCGGCTGATGGAGACCTCGCCGTTTTCGAGCGGCTGTCGGAGCACTTCGAGCGTGCTGCGCTTGAACTCGGGGAGTTCGTCGAGGAAGAGCACGCCGTTGTGGGCGAGGCTGATCTCGCCGGGCTGGGGATTGGTGCCGCCGCCGATGAGCCCGACGTCGCTGACCGTGTGATGCGGCGCGCGGAAGGGCCGTCTGCGGAGGAGCGGCGTATCGGACGGAAGCAGCCCGAGCACGGAATGGATCTTGCTCGTTTCGAGCGTCTCCTCCTCGGTCATGGGCGGCAGGATGCCGGGCATGCGCTGGGCGAGCATGCTCTTGCCGGAACCGGGCGGCCCGATGAAGATCACGTTGTGTCCGCCAGCGGCGGCGATCTCGAGCGCGCGTTTTGCGGCCGCCTGTCCCTTGACCTCGGAGAAATCCGGGATGTTGTCCCAGTCCGGCTCCAGGAAGACCGCGCCGCCGTTGTTCGAGAGCGGGAGGAGTTCGCCGGAGAGGGCGCGGATGGCGTCCGTGAGGGAGTTCACGGCGTACACGCGGATGTGCGGCAGCACGGTCGCCGCCTCGCGGGCGTTTGCCGCCGGGACGATCAGCGTACGGATATTCGGCATCTGTTTCGCGAGCAGCGCGGCGGGCAGGACGCCCTTGACCGAGCGGACGGAGCTGTCGAGCGCGAGTTCGCCGAGGATCATGGCGTCTTCGAGCGTCTCCTTCGGGAACGCTCCGGCGGCGGATGCCAGCGCCAATGCGATCGGCAGGTCGAACGCCGTGCCTTCCTTCCGGATGTCGCCGGGCGCGAGGTTCACGAGCGTGAAGCCTTCGGGATGCCGCAGTCCGGCGGCATAAAGCGCGCTGCGGATGCGCTCCTTGCTCTCGCGGACCGCCGCGTCGGGCAGTCCCACGATGGAAACATTGACTCCCTCGCCCGCACCGGACGCGTGGACTTCGATCTCGACTGCGACCGCGTCGATCCCGACGAGCGTGGCTGAGTATGTTCCCGTGAGCATGATTCAAGCTTCTTTCGTTTCGGGCTTGTCCGCTTCGGCGGCTTCCGGCGCTTTCTTCTTCGAGCCCATGATCTTCCGGTGGACCATGATGTAGCCGACGAACAGCACGGCGCATCCGGCGAAGATCCACAGGTAGTGCTCCTGGATGATCTCCTTGCCCTTGTTGATCATTTCGAGGTAGGTCATGTCGCCGACCGAGTGCCCGAACCACACGCCGAGCAGCGTCAGCACCGCCGTCCACAGGCCAGCGCCGAGCGCGGTGAAGAGCGTGAACCGGAAGAGGTTCATGTGGGAGAGGCCGGCGGGGATGGAGATGAGCTGGCGGATGGCGGGGAGCAGGCGGGAGATGAACGTGACGACTTCGCCGTACTCGCGGAAGATCTCCTCCGCGCGGTCCAGTGACTGCTCCGACATCAGGATGAACTTGCCGTATTTCTTCAGCAGCGTGTGAAGCACGGGGCGCCCGAGCCATTTCGAGAGGAAATAGTTGATGTACGCGCCCGCCATGGACCCGCTCAATCCGACCGCGATCACGATCACGATGTCCAGCGCGTGCGACGGCGTCAGCGGATAGCGCCAGATCAGGAATCCGGCGGGGATCATGACGACCTCGCTGGGGAACGGGATGAACGAGCTTTCGATGGTCATGAAGAGGAAGATGAAAAAGAAGAAAAGCAGCGGCGCCGTGTGGGCGAACGATGCGAAGTATTCGATGTGGCTGGCGAGGGTTTCTGTCATGGCGTACCTTTCTGTCGTGGCTATTTTTCGGGTTTTTCGCATCCGCCGGGCGTTTTGTACTGGAATTTTCTGCGGAAGATGCTATACTTTTTAAATGCGGATTTTCCTTCGGGGGAGTCCGCCGGAAAAAACGATTCCAATTAATGTACCCGCGGAATCCTCATTTTTCCAGTGTTTTTTTCGTTTTTTTGCTGACTTTGGAGAAAAAATGTATCCCATCGCGTTTCACATCGGTAATTTCGCCGTCCACTGGTACGGCATTTTCATCGGCATCGGATT
>JAFSZN010000078.1 GCA_017455665.1 Lentisphaeria bacterium | reverse complement strand
TCTTTGCTTTGTCGTCCTTCTTCGCGTCGCCGGATTTCTTCTCGACGAACTCGATGTAGTCCAGGTAGACGTCGGCTTTCGAATTGGTGTACTGGCTGTTCGAGGAAATGCTCAGAGCCCAGCCGGAGGGGATCTTCTTGAAGAATTTCATCATGTCGTCGTAGACGTTGACTTCCTCCTCGAACCAGGTGTCCGTCTTGTCGTTCTTGTCGCGCAGGGTGAACCAGTCCACATCCACGACCCAGTTGTAGGTGGAATGACCGGTCTTTCCCTTCTTCGTCTCGGTCTGCCAGGTGTAGGAAATGCTGTCCTGCGTGATCTTGCCGTAACCGACGTAGACGGCGATGCCCTGGTCGTCTTTGGACTTGACCTCGGCGTCGGCGCCGGTCGGGAGCGTGACGACTTTCCAGCGCCAGCGCATGATCGGATACTTTTTCAGGTCGATTTTGGAAGCGTCGAGCATGATCACGCCGGACGCCTTGTCGGATGTGATGTGCAGGACCTTGTGCTTCAGCTCCTTGTCCTCGACGAGTTCGTACTTCACGTCCGGTGTGCCGGGCTTGCCGCGGTAATCCCAGCCCGTCGGGATACCCTCTTTATCGAGCTTCGAGGTCTGGAAATCCCAATGGCGCACGGGCTCATCCTTCGCGTTCAGTCCTGATGCGAAGAACGCGCACGTGACGAGCATGGCGGCGGCGAGAGCGGCTGTTTTGAAACGATTTTTCATTTGACTTTCTCCCATTTCCAGGTGCGTTCATATTGATCGCGCCGGTCAAGGATCTCCTTGACGTACTTGCGCGTGGATTCGATGTCGATGTTCTGAATGACGTTGCCGTCGTGCAGGAGCGGCTTCCAGGATTCGGCCCGCTGGATGCCGGCGTTGTACTCGCAGAGCGCGAGCGATTCGGCCTCGGTGTAGTCTTTCCAGCGGTTCAGTGCGCGGCCGAGGAACCACGACCCGATCTCAATGTTGAGCTCGGGATCCATCAGGGCGCCGTCGGACGGCACCTGCCGGTGGAACGTGTTTTCCCAATCCTTCACGGCGGATTGCGGCATGACCTGCATCAGGCCGATCTCGCCTTTGCTGCCGCGGGCCGAAGCGTCGAAGCGGCTTTCCTTCCAGATGACGGCTTTCAGGAGCGGCGGATAGACGCCGTTCCTGCGTCCGGCCGAAACGATCAGTTTGTCGTAGCGCGTCGAGCGGTCGGTATAGTTCATGATGAAGGAACCGGCCTTCCAGATGCAGACGCCCATCAGGATGCCGACCAGGGCGAAGATAAGCAGAAGCATGACCGCCTGCGTGCGGTGAACGGAAATGTCAAGCGCGCTGCGATGCGGATTTGCATTCTTCGGCTGCTTGCCGTTCTTCCGTTTAAGTGTCTGCTTTTTTCCCATGCCTGGCATGAGGTGGGCCTCCTGATGGCGTGTCGTCCGGCCGGAATCCGGAGCGGATCAGTTCTGCTCCGGGGCGGCGGAGGCGTTCATGGCGGCTGCCGCGGCCTCGGCGGCGCGGATGCGCTCGGCTTCGGCGAGGAGCTTCTTGAACGTCTCTTCGTACTTGAGTTCCTGCGGGACGGGGATCACGCGGAGTTCGCGCAGCTGCTTCATGTCGACGGCGGCTGGGGCGTTCATCATCAGGTCTTCGGCCTGCTGGTTGAACGGGAACGCGATGACTTCGCGGATGTTCGGGGCGTCTGCGAGGAGCATGGCCATGCGGTCGACGCCGGGGGCGATGCCGCCGTGCGGGGGCGCGCCGAGCTTGAACGCGCGGATCATGCCGCCGAACTTGTCGTCGACGACCTCGCGGGAGTAGCCGCACATTTCGAAGAGCTTGTACATGAGCTCCGGCTGGTGGTTGCGGATCGCGCCGGAGGAGAGTTCGATGCCGTTGCAGACAATGTCGTACTGGTAGGCCAAGATGTCGAGCGGGTCCTGCGTCTCGACGGCCTTCATCCCGCCCTGCGGCATGGAGAAGGGGTTGTGGCAGAAGATCAGCGCGCCGGTCTCCTCATCGGTTTCGAACATCGGGAAGTCGACGATCCAGCAGAACTTGAAGACGTTCGGGTCGATGAGGCCGAGGCGGCGTCCGAGCTCAGCGATGACCTTGCCGCCGACGGCGTTCACGAGTGCGCGCTTGTCGGCCAGGAAGAACAGCACGTCGCCGTCCTGAATGCCGGCCTTTTCGGCCAGCGAGGGCAGCTCGTTGCCGGTCAGGAATTTCACGATCGGGCTCTTCGTTTCACCCGCGCTCCAGATGATGTAGGCCATGCCCTTCGCGCCGCATTCCTGCGCGAACGCGATCATTTCGTCGTAGAAGCGGCGCGGCTGCGGATTGTCCGCCTTCGCGATGCCGCTGACCTTGATGGCCTTCACGACGCCGCCCGCTGCGACCGTCTTGGAGAACGCCTGGAATCCGCTGTCCTTGAAGATGTCGGTGACGTCGATCATCTCAAGCGGGTTGCGGAGGTCGGGCTTGTCCGTGCCGAAGCGCTCCATGGATTCGCGGAACGGGATGCGCGGGAACGGGGCGGGGCTGATCTGCTTCGTGGTGAACTTCGGGAAGATGTCCGTGAGGAGGTCTTCGAGGATCGCGAAGATGTCGTCCTGCGTGGCGTAGCTCATCTCGATGTCGAGCTGGTAAAACTCGCCCGGGGAACGGTCGGCGCGCGCGTCTTCGTCGCGGAAGCACGGCGCGATCTGGAAATAGCGGTCGAATCCGGCGACCATCAGCAGCTGCTTGAACTGCTGTGGAGCCTGGGGCAGGGCGTAGAACTTGCCGGGATGGACGCGGCTCGGGACGAGGTAGTCGCGGGCGCCTTCCGGGGAGCTGCTGGTGAGGATCGGGGTCTGGTATTCGGTGAATCCGAGGTCCCACATCTTGCGGCGCAGGGCCTCAATGAGCTTGGCGCGCATCACGATGTGGTTGTGGAGTTCGTCGCGGCGGAGGTCCAGGAAACGGTATTTGAGGCGGAGGGATTCCGGCGCGTCCTCGTCTTTCGCCACGAGGAACGGGAGCTGTTCGGTCTCGCCGAGCACGGTCATCTCGTCGGCGACGAGTTCGACCTCGCCGGTCGCGATCTTCGGGTTCACGGTTTCGGGGGTGCGCGCCACGACTTTGCCCGTGAAGCACACGACCGTCTCGACGCGCCAGCGTTCGAGTTCCTGGTAGAAATCCTTGGTCGGGTCGATCACGACCTGGGTCTTGCCGTAGTGGTCGCGCAGGTCGATGAAGATGATTCCGCCGTGGTCGCGCACGCTGTGGATCCAGCCGGACAGGCGCGCAGTGATTCCGACGTCGCTTTTTCTCAGTTCGCCGCAGGTATGCGTTCTGAACTCATGCATGATTGATTCTCCGTTGTATCTGAAAGGGTTGAAAAAATCGGAAAAACATGGGCGATGACGGGTTCGAACCGCCGACATTCACGGTGTAAGCATGACGCTCTAACCAGCTGAGCTAATCGCCCACAACATAATATATCTTATAATATACTCCGCTGACCTGAAAAATGCAAGCATGGCGTGTTTATTTTCTCCAATTTATGCACAGGCGTGACGGGAAGACGACAAATGGCTTTTTTTATTGATTTGCACATTATTTTTTTTCTTGACAAATACGGCAACCGGTGTTATATTGCCGGAAAGATACGCGCGGACAGCCGTTTCACCAGTCTTCCGGTCTACTCCGTCACAGCCGACATCGAGGAACAAAAAGCCTTTGCCGAACACGGGTTTACGGGGATCCTCCTGAAACCCGTCACCATCGTCAAGCTGTCCCGTCTCTTCAACTGAAATACAACCGTGCTTTCTCCGGCACTGCGAGCGTGGCTGGTTTCCTTCGGACGGCCACGCCCGAATCGTTATGTGCGCGTGTCTTCCATACGTTAAGATTGCGTTAAAACGTGTCATGAAGTTGTATTTTCCCCGTTGGCGTATATATTATCGAATGTTCAGATCATAATCTGCATAAAACAGCAAAGGAAAGGATTGTTCCATGAAACTTGTTCTCCGCACGCTTTTCGCTTTTGCCGTCGTGGGCACGGTGGCAGGGGCGGCCGCCGACGAACCTCAGCTGATCACAAAGCCGCGCCATTTCGCGGATATGCGGACGACCGGCGTCAACCGCGAACTCAGCCACGCCCCGATCTACGGGACGTTCTATGACGAGGCGTCCGCCGCGGCATACAGGAAAACGCCGTCGAAGTACACGCTCGACCTGAACGGAACGTGGAAATTCCAGCTGTTCGGCAAGCCGGACGAGGTGCCGGACGAGGTCATCAAGCCCGATTTCGAGGATTCCTCCTGGATGGATATGAAAGTCCCCTCGAACTGGCAGAACGACATGCGCGTCCCGGACCGCGGCGTCTATATCAACAACATTTACCTCTTCCAGAACGAAGGGAATCCGCCGCTGGTGCCCGAGGCGAACCCGACCGGATGCTACCGGCGCACGTTCGATGTCCCGGCCGACTGGCTGGAACGCGACGTCCGCATCGTGTTCGACGGCGTGGACAACGCGTACGATTTCTGGGTGAACGGCAAGTACGCGGGCTATGCGGAGGACAGCCGTCTGCCGTCCGAATTCGCGATCACGAAGCTGCTGAAGCCCGGCAAAAACACCATCGCCGTGAAGGTCTACCGGTTCTCGACCGGGTCGTATCTGGAATGCCAGGACGTCTGGCGCATGAGCGGCATCTACCGCGACGTCCGTCTGATGGCGCTGTCCCCGGTGCATCTGCGTGACTGGTCGGTCCGGACCACGTTCCTTGATCCCGCGAAGAACCAGCGCCACGAAAAATCCGACGCGAACCTGAGCATCACGGCATACGTCGAGACCCGCGCTCTGCCGGTCCAGCCCATCGCGGACATCCCGAAGACCTCGTATCCCGGCGTTCAGGTGAAAGCGCGCCTTGTCGACGCGGACGGCAATCTCGTCGCCGAGAGTCGTCCCGCCCGGTTCGCCGGACAGTCCGGGATGTACGGTCCGATGGCGGAACGCGGCTCGGCGAACATCTCCATGCGGATCGCCGCGCCCGAACAGTGGTCCCCGGATTCCCCGTATCTCTACAAACTCTTCCTCCACCTTGTCGACGATTCCGGCAAGACGCTTGAGGTGCAGTACGTGCCCGTCGGATTCCGTCAGATCGAGATCCGCGGCAGGGACGTCCTGCTGAACGGACAGCGCCTCATCGTGCGCGGCGTGGACCGTCACGACTTCAGCGCGAAGCACGCGTTCGCCGTGACCGAGGAGGATATGCGCCTCGACATCGAGACGATGAAGAGCCTCAACTTCAACGCCGTCCGCACCAGCCACTATCCGAACAACAACCTCTGGTACGAACTCTGCAACGAATACGGCATCCTGCTCGTCGGCGAGACCGACATCGAGACGCACGGCCTCGGCGCGCAGCTTTCGAAGGATCCCGCCTGGGCGCCGGTCTACCTCGAACGCGCCGAACGCATGGTGCTCCGCGACCGCAACAACCCGTGCATCGGGTTCTGGTCCCTCGGCAACGAATCCGGCACCGGCGCGAACCAGGCAGCCATGGCGAACTGGATCCGGTTCACCGACCCGACCCGTCCCGTGCAGTACGAAAGCGGCAATCCCGGCCCGATCATCAGCGACATCCAGTGCCCCATGTACGCGCGCCCCGACCGCATCCGTTCCATGATGAACAGCCAGCGCGACACGCGCCCGATCATCCTGTGCGAATACGCCTATGCCAAGGGCAACTCCACGGGCAACATCTTCCAATACTGGGACCTCGTGAATGAGAACAAGGGATTCCACGGCGGATTCCTCTGGGACTGGGCTGACAAGGCGCTCCTGAACACGATCGCGAAGACCGGCGAAGTCAATTACGGCTACGGCAACGACTTCGGCGAGAACTACGATTACAAGGCGAACGGACAGAACCGCACGCAGGTCCTGAACGGCATCGTGGACGCTTCCGTCACGCCGCACCCCGGCGCGCAGGAAGTCCGCGTCTGCCAGTCGCCGATCCGCTTCAAGCTCGACGGGAACAAACTCACCGTCATCAACGAACGCAACAACGCCTCGACCGCCGGTCTGAGATTCCGCTGGGAAGCGACCGCCGGAGGCAAAATCGTCAAGTCCGGCGAACTCAATGTCCCAGTGACGGAATGCTTCGAATCCGCGGTCGTCGACGTGCCGTTCGATGCGCCGAGTTCTGACGACTGGTGCTTCCTGAACGTCTACTGCGACGGTCCGAAATTCGAGATCACCCGTCAGCAGTTTGCGCTTTCCGTTCCCGCCCAGCCTGCCGAGGCGATCGCGAAAAAACAGTCCGCGCGATCCGGCGGCATGACTATCGAGGAGTCCGATGTGAAGGAAACCGAAGACACGCTCGCCATCGGGTTCCTGACCTGGTCGAAAAAGACCGGCGAACTCGTCTCCATGAAGCCAGAAGGCAAAGAACTGCTCGCGGCTCCCGTCGGGGAGATCTATTACCGCGCGCCGACCTGCAACGACCGGATGATGGATGCCGACGGATCGTTCGCGAAGGACTGGCCGCCGCTCTTCAACGCGAAACGCGAAAACGTCAGGCTCGACTGGAAGAAGACCGACGGCAAGTATGAAGTCACCGTTTCGGCACGCGTCGGCGGCGTGATCGACTCGCAGGTCGTCTGGACCGTCGATCCCGCGAAGGCGCAGTTCCTGGGCTTCCGCCAGACCGCCTCCTTCCGCAACGAAAACATCCACTCCGTGGCGCGCGTCGGCATGATGTTCCCGCTGGTCGAGGGCTTCGAGACCGCGAAGTATTTCGGCCGCGGTCCGTACGAGAATTATCCTGACCGTTTCGTTGCTTCCCTCGTCGGCCGCTGGGAAAACAGGATTTCCGACATGCTGGAGAACTACCTCGTGCCGTCCGAATGCGGCAGCCGCGGCGATGTGCGCGAACTTGACCTGACCGGAGAAAACGGACTGCATCTCAGTGCATTTGAGACCGGCGACAGGCCGTTCCGCTTCTCCGCGCTGCACGTCTCGCCGAAGGACCTGATGGCGGCGGACCACAGCTGGGAGCTCAAACAGAGCAAGAAGACGTGGCTGATCCTCGACGGCTTCCACATGGGCGTCGGCGGCGATGACGGCTGGTCCGTCAGCGTGCATCCGGAATACGTGCCGCGTCCGAACCGGTACACGTGGAGCTGCACGCTCGATTTCCGCAAGCCGGAATGATGGCGCGGCATCCGTGAGACGATCTTTTTCCCGCGTTTTTCCTGTTCGGGACAGTTGACTTTCACAGCTTCGAGTTTATATTATCAAAAGAACAAAATCAAAAAACACAACCCGAAAGGATGATCCGCATGTTGAAAAACATCTCCGTCTCCCTCCTTGCCGCCTCGACGGCCGCCGCGCTCCTCGCGGGGTGTTCCTCCGCCGAAGCCGCACCTGAAAAGCAGCCCGCGGGCGTGATCCGCATTGATACCGCGCACCCCGGCGCAAAGATCAGCCCTCTGCTCTACGGTATCTTCTTCGAAGAGATCAACCGCGCCGGCGAAGGCGGCATCTACGCCGAAATGATCCAGAACCGTTCGTTCGAGGACAATACGTCCTTCCCGGTCGCCTGGTTCTCCGACAACGCCGAAATCTCCCTCGACCGCACCGCCGCGATCCACGCGAACAACCCGACCTCGCTGAAGGTCGTCGCGCAGGCGGGCGGACGCGTGATGAACCGCGGATTCGTGGGCGGACCGCAGGGCGGCAGGCCGCGCGGAGCGGACCGCCGGTGGCAGGACAACGCCGCCGGGCAGCCCGCCCAGCTCTTCGTGGAGGCGAGCGCGGAATACGACCTCACGCTGTACGCGCGTTCCGAGAAGGGCGGCGAACGCCTCGACGTCTCGCTTGTCGGCGGTGACGGCAAGGTCCTCGCGCACAGCAGCATCACCCCGTCGAAGGAATGGCGCAAGTACACCATCCTCCTGACCGCCCAGCGTACCGACGCGAACGCCCAGCTCGTGATCTCCAGCGCCAAGGCTGCCACCTACTGGCTCGACATGGTCTCCCTCTTCCCGCGCCGCACCTGGAAAAACCGCAAAAACGGCCTCCGTCCCGACCTCATGAAGATGGTCGCCGCCATGAAGCCCGCGTTCGTGCGCTTCCCCGGCGGCTGCTTCGTGGAAGGACGCGGCATCGAAAACCGCGCGATCTGGAAGAACTCCGTCGGCCCGGTCGAACAGCGTGTCGGCCAGTGGTGCATCTGGCAGTACGAGGCGAGCAACGGCCTCGGCTACCATGAATACCTGCAGATGTGCGAAGACCTCGGCGCGGAGCCGCTCTTCGTCATCAACTGCGGCATGGGCCACGAAACGCGCAACGGACGCGACACCATGTACAACGTCCCGATGAACGAGATGCAGCCCTTCGTGCAGGACGCCCTCGACGCCATCGAATACGCCAACGGCCCCGTCACCTCGAAGTGGGGCGCCGAACGCGCCAAGAACGGACATCCCGCGCCGTTCAACCTGAAGTACATCGAGATCGGCAACGAGAACGGCGGCGCCGCCTACGCCGAACGCTACGCGCTCATGGCGAAGGCGATCCTCGAGAAGTACCCGAAGATGCGCCTCGTGGCGAACGAAGCCACCGCCGGGTTCAAGAACGACATCCTCGATCCGCACCTCTACTCCGATTCCACCACGTTCCGCCGCGACGCCACGCGCTTCGACAACCAGGACCGCAACGGCCCGGAGATCTACTTCGGCGAATACGCCGTGACCAGCGGAGCCGGCAGGGGCAACCTTAACGCCGCGCTCGGCGAGGCCGCGTTCATGACTGGACTCGAACGCAACGGCGACATCGTGATCATGAGCTCCTACGCGCCGCTTTTCCGCCGCGCCGGCTGGGAGACCTGGAACCCGGACGCCATCGTCTTCGACCAGAGCCGCGTCTTCGGCACGCCGTCCTACTGGGCGCAGGTCATGTTCTCGAACAACCGCGCGGACCAGAATTACGACCTGTCCCTCACCGTCTCGGAAGAGAACCAGAGCACCTTCAAGGGCTTCGTCGGACTCGGCTCCTGGGAGACCAAGGTCGCCTACAAGGACCTCAAGATCACGCAGGGCGACAAAGTCCTCGCCGCGCCCGAGTTCAAGACCGGGCTCGACGGCGTGCTCCCCATCCGCGGCCAGTGGCTCGCGAGGGACGGCGTCCTCACGCAGTCCACGCTTGAGACCGACACCCTCGCCATCATCGGCGAACCCGAATGGGAAGAATACACGATCTCCGTCAAGGCGCAGAAGCTCGAAGGCAACGAAGGCTTCCTCATCAGCTTCGCCATGCCGAACGCCGAGACCAAGAGCTGGCTCAACCTCGGCGGCTGGGGCAACGGACAGCACGGCATCGAGCATCCCGACACCCCGCTCCGCCAGATCCCCGGCAGCATCGAGACCGGAAAATGGTACGACATCCGCATCGACGTGAACAAGACCAACGTGGTGTGCAGCATCGACGGCAAGGTCGTCTTCGACCAGAAGATCCAGCAGAACTCCGCGTTCGCCGCCGTCGCCGGGCTCGACAAAAAGACCGGCGAGACCATCCTGAAATTCGTCAACTCCGCACGCGACCCGATCACGCTCACGATCGACACCGGCGCAGCCAAGTCCGCCTCCTTCAAGGGCACGGCGGTCACGCTCGCGGGCGACGACCAGGCGCTGGAGAATACCTTCGAGGAACCGCACCGCGTCGTCCCGAAGAAGAAAACGCTCAGCGCGAAATCCGACGATTTCCGCTACACCTTCCCGGCGAACTCCATCACCATCCTCCGTTGGAAGTGAGTGAGGGCAAGCCCTCAACGAAGTAGTGCCCGGCTCCGCCCGGGCACAAGGGCAAGCCCTTGACTGCAGTAGTGCCCGGCTACGCTCGGGCACAAGGGCAAGCCCTTGACTGCAGTAGTGCCCGGCTCCGCCCGGGCACGGGGGAAAAATATGTTTGTGCTTGAGCGAAGCCAAACACGGTGTCTGCGCCGCTTGCGGTGTGCTTGAGCGAAGCCAAGCCCTGTATTGGCACCGCTTGCGCACAAGGATAAGTCCGGTCGTGCAGCGCGAAGGTTTGCGTGCAGACGCTGAAGAGATCCTGAGCCTCAGCGTGTAGACGGAAGATTGCCGTTCAGCAGGGAAACGCCCGTAAAAAGGCAGAGAAGGACGGCGATGGACCATGCGACAACAAAGAAAAGGCTCAGCCGCTTCAGAGAAACATTCCGTTCGTATTTCCAGACGGTCAGCAGTCCGCCGAACATAAGCCCGGAATATCCCCAGTTCACCGCGGAAATGACGCCCGTGTTCTCCCGGTCGGCGGCGATCGCCGTGACAAGCGCCGCCGTCGGTGTCAGGAGCGCAAGAGCAAACGCCGGGATGGCCGCAAGGGATTCCTTCGAAAACAGAATCTCAGCCAGCAGATATGCCTGGAAGAGCAGTAGAAACAGGATTCTGACAATCTGGTCCGCGCTGCCAGCCGCAATCACGGCGGGCGCGGCGCAGACCGTGCCGAACAGATAAAACGCAAAAAGCAAACCGGCGGGAATGGCCATGGCTTCCCGTTTGGTCAGATGGGACATGCTCATGGTTTCCGTTCCTTGCGTTCACTGGTGATGGACGAAAAAGGGCAAGGCCGCGGAAAAAACAGCCTTGCCCTAAAATTGCGTCCGGATGGAATCCGGTCAGACGATGCGGTTCGTGGTCGCGGGATCGAACACGTGCGCCGCCGCGATGGCGAGCTTGAGCGTGATGGTCTCGCCGACCTTGGCGTCGAGATGGGGTTCGACGCGGGCGACGCAGGGAGCGTCGACGCCGGTGTCGAGGTGGAGATAGATCTCGGCGCCCATGGGCTCGCGGACCTCGACCTTGGCGGTGATGCTCGGCGCGTTGGCGTCGGAGGTGGCGCGTTCGGAGCCAATGTCCTCGGGACGGATGCCGAAGAGGATGTCCTTGCCGACATAGGGTTCGATGGCGATGTTCCATTCGGCGGGGAGTGCGACGGAGATCGGGCCGGACTTGAAGACGAACTTGCCGTCCTCGTTGACGAGCGTGCCCTTGAAGATGTTCATCGGCGGGGTGCCGATGAAGCCTGCGACGAAGGTGTTCGCGGGCTTGTCGTAGATGTTCAGCGGGGTGTCGATCTGCTGGATGACGCCGTCCTTCATGACGCAGATGCGGTCGCCCATGGTCATGGCCTCGATCTGGTCGTGCGTGACGTAGATCATGGTGGTGCCGAGGCGGGTGTGGAGCTTGTTGATCTCGGCGCGCATCTGGACGCGCATCTTGGCGTCGAGGTTGGAGAGCGGTTCGTCGAAGAGGAAGACGGCGGGCTTGCGGACGATGGCGCGGCCGACGGCGACGCGCTGGCGCTGGCCGCCGGAGAGCGCTTTCGGCTTGCGGTCGAGGTAATCGCCGATGCCGAGGATGTCGGCGGCTTCTTTCACGCGCTTGTCGATCTCGGCCTTCGGGAACTTGCGGAGCTTGAGGCCGAACGCGAGGTTTTCGTAGACCGTCATGTGGGGATAGAGGGCGTAGTTCTGGAACACCATGGCGATGTCGCGATCTTTGGGCGGGACGTCGTTGACGACGCGTTCGCCGATCTTGATCTCGCCGTCGGAGATCTCTTCGAGGCCTGCGATCATACGGAGAGTCGTGGATTTGCCGCATCCGGAGGGGCCGACGAGGACCATGAATTCCTTGTCGTGGATGTCGATGGAAACGCTGTTGACGGCCTTGACGCCGCCTTCGTAGATCTTGCAGACATTTTTGAGAATGACTTCAGCCATGATTCACCTGAAAAAGGTTGTGTTGTGTTGAAAAGATCGAATTTTCCAGTAATATAGCCCTGTATTTAAGCAAAGTCAAGCACAAAGCGGATTATTTTTGGAAAAAACAGATTAAAATGTAGAGTATTTCGGGTATAACACAAGCCCGGCGGCGGGGCGGCATGGAAAACGGCTGCCGGACGATCCCGGAATCACGCCTCGTTTTCCGGCGCGAGAATCATGGCGCGCAGCCGGAAAAATGCGCCCGCTACGGCGCGTTCGCGGATCTGTTCGCGCGTGCGGCGGAGACGCAGCTCGAAGACTTCCGTTTTGCCGCGGTAGCGGATGGCGGCGAAGACCAGTCCGACCGGCTTGCCGACCGTCGCGCCGCCGGGTCCGGCGATGCCGGTGAGTGCGATCGCGGCGTCCGAGGGGATCGCGTTGGCGAGGCCGTCGGCCATGGCGCGCGCGGTCTCCGCGCTGACCGCGCCATGCTTGCGGATGACATCGGCGGGGACGCCGAGGAGCGATGTTTTCGATGCGTCGCTGTAGGTCACGACGCCGCCTGCGAAGACGTGCGAGGAGCCGGGGATGTCGGTCAGGAGTTTTGCGGCGAGGCCGCCTGTGCAGGATTCCGCGAGGGCGAGCGTTTCGTCGCGTTCGCCGAGCAGATGCAGGATCTCGTGCGAAAGCGAATCGGCGTCGTCGGAGAGCAGTTCGGCGGCGAAAAGCTCCTGCACGGACTGGATCGCTGACTCCATGACCTCGGGGGATTCCGTGGTGAGGAAGAGCCGGACGAACTGCGCCGTGGCGCAGTAGGCGACCGAGAGCATGGAGTGGAACCGCGCGATGACGGGGAGCATGCGCTCCTCGACGATGTTTTCGCCCAGTCCGGCGACATGGAACTCGCGCGTGAACGTGAAGTGTTTGAGCGTTTTTTTCAGGAACGGCACGACGGACGCGTCCATCATGGGGCAGAGTTCGTTCGGCGGCCCCGGGAGCATGATGATCGTGCGGCCGGGGAATTCGTCGGTATCGGGCGTGCGGACGATGAGCCCCGGGGCGGTGCCGCAGTCGTTCGTGATGACCTTCGCGCCGTGCGGCACGAGCGCCTGGTTGAAGACGCGCGGCGGGATCTCCTCGCTCGGATGGCGCATCTTCCAGTGCTTCATGATGTTGAGCGCGGCGGCGCCGTCCTCTTCCAGCCGCATGCCGCAGCGTTCGGCGATGTACTCCTTGGTCACGTCGTCTGCGGTCGGGCCGAGTCCGCCGCTGGTGATGACGATGTCGGCGCGTGCGAGGGAGAACTCCAGCGCTGCGAGGATGTCTTCGCGGCGGTCCGGGACCTCGACGGACGAGACCGGGACGACGCCGAGCGCGAGCAGGCGGACGCCGATGGAGGAGAGGTTGGTATTGACGACAGCGCCCTTCAGAAGCTCGTCGCCGATGCAGATGACGGCGATCTTTTCGCTCATAAATAGTCCTTTGGCTCCACGAGGGAAGCGCGGTTCAGTTCGTCCTCGGCCTCCTGACGCCAGTGTTCGAGCTCGTCCGCGGTCAGGTTCGCCGGGATATGAAGTTCTTTGCCGATGATCAGCGTGAGCTTCGCCCACGGTTTCGGGATGCGGAATCCGTCCCAGCTTTTCACGCCCCAGTACGCGGAATAATTGATGCCGAGCGCGACGACGGGGATGCCGAGCTGGGATGCGATGTGGATCGGGCCTTTGCTCATGTGGTAGCGCGGCCCGCGCGGACCGTCCGGCGTGAAGACGACCATGCAGCCGCCCTTGATGGTGCGGATGGCGTCGTGCAGGACTTTCACGCCCTGGCGCGTGCTGGAACCGCGGATGCTCTTCGCACCGAACTGCGCGGCGAAATCGGCGATGTACTGGCCGTCGCGCGAGGCGCTGATGACCGCCACGGTGCGTTCGCGCAGGGGGCGTTCGAAGAGCGGCGGGAGCATGAGCAGCCGGTTGTGCCAGATATTGATGATGCAGACGCGCTGCGGAGCGTGGCGGTATTCCTCGAGGAGGTCGTTCGGGTCGATGATCCTGACCGGCATAAGCTTGCGCCAGCAGAGCATGAACCTGGCGGGGAACCAGTAGATCCAGTCGGGGAATTTCTTGATCTCGCGGAAATATTTCTTGATCATGATTTCCGCCCGGATTTTGAGGTGGTTTTCTTTGCGGCGCGGGCAGGGGAGACGGCGTTCTTCGCAACGGATTTCTTTGTTGCGGGCTTCGCCGTCTTCTTCGCCGGAGCCTTGACCGTCTTCTTCGCGGCGGAAGATCTCTTTGCTGCCGACGCCTTCTTTCCGGCGTTTTTGTCCGCCTTCGTATGACGGCAGAGTTTCGCAAGCTCGCAGCCGGGGCAGTCCGGGCGGTTCGCCGGACAGCGGGTGCGTCCGTGGACGATCAGCAGATGCGAGAACTGCGCCCAGGTCTCCGGCGGCATCACGGCGCAGATATCGGATTCGATGACCTCGGGATCGGACGAGTCGGAGAGGCCGATGAGTGCGGAGAGCCGCCGCACGTGGGTGTCGACCGGGAATCCCGGCTTGTCGAGCGCGTCGCCGAGCACCACGTTTGCCGTTTTCCGTCCGACGCCGGGGAGCTTGAGCAGTCCTTCCATCGTGTCGGGCAGTTCGCCGTGGAACTGTTCGACGATGGCTTTCGCCGCCTTCAGGATATGGTCGGCTTTCGCCCGGTAGAACCCGCAGGTGAAGATCGCCTGTTCGAGCTCCTCCCTGCCGCAGTTCGCGAACGCTTCGGCGTCCGGCCAGCGCTTGAAGAGGTCGCGCGTGACCATGTTCACGCGTTTGTCCGTGCACTGGGCGGAAAGGATCGTGGCGACGAGGAGCTGGAACGGCGTCATGTGCTCCAGAAAACATTTCTGGGGGCCGTAAACGGACAGCAGTTTGTCGTAGATTTGTTTTGCCAGTGCGGATTCCATGGTCGTGCAGGGGGACGGACCGCCGGGAAGACGGGCGGCCTGGGATTCAGAGTTACAGTAACGAGTAAGAAATGTAGCGTCAATCGGAGGCGTTTTCAAGCGCCGAACGTGTTTTTTTCGTTTTTTTTTCGCTGTTTGCATTGATTTTTATGCCGGAAAGACGTATCTTTTTTGTGAAAAACAAAACCTCACCCCGGTCCGTGGCGGGGATGTTTCCTTCGAACCCCTTTTCCTTTCCCCGTCCGGACCGAACACGTCCTTATTATGCTCAACTGGCTTTCCGTACAGAACCTTGCCATCGTCGAAGAGGCCGAGATCGAATTCGGCCCGTCGTTCAACGTCATCACCGGCGAAACCGGCGCCGGAAAATCCGTCATCATGGGCGCGCTCGG
>JAFSZN010000077.1 GCA_017455665.1 Lentisphaeria bacterium | reverse complement strand
GATTTGGATTTCGTAAAATCGTTTCCTCAACCCATACCAACCCCAACAGGAGAACACCTAAATGAACTTAGGCAGTCTGATTCTCGATGGCCTTAAGGCCATGGCCCTCGGAATGCTCTGGGTGTTCAGCTTCCTCTCCATCATGATCATCTGCATGAAATTGATGTCGAAGGCGCTGGCCCCCATCTCGAACTTCCTGGAACCGGTCGCTCCGGCTCCCAAAAAGAAAAAAGCCGCCGGTGCAAAGCCCGGGGCGCTTTCTCCCGAAGACCGGGTTCGTGCGCTTGCGGCGATCGAGGCCGTCAAGCTCTATCGCGCAGGGAAATAATCCAACTGGAAACAAACAACTTACATATCACTACACCACATAAAGGCAACCCCTTATGAAAAAAATCAAATTCATGGACTGCTCCTTCCGCGACGGATTCCAGTCCTGCCTCGGCGCCCGTGTCAAAACCGATGACTTCCTCCCCGCCCTCGACGCGGCGGTGAAGGCCGGCATCTACTACATCGAAATCGGCGGCGGCGCCCGTTTCCAGGCTCTCTACTTCTACTGCCAGGAAGACGCGTTCGAAATGATGGACAAGTGGCGCGCCACGGTCGGTCCGGACGTGAATCTGCAGACGCTCTCCCGCGGCGTGAACGTGGTCGGCCTCTCCTCCCAGCCCACCGACATCATCAATCTCCACGCGAAGCTGTTCAAGAAGCACGGCATCACCACGATCCGCAACTTCGACGCCCTGAACGACGTCCGCAACCTCGACGTCTCCGGCCGCGCCATCGCCGCGAACGGCCTGAAGCACCAGATCACCATCACCATGATGGGCCTGGCTCCCGGACTCAACGAGCCCTACGCGCACACTCCGAAGTTCTACGAAGACCGCCTGAACGAGATCATCAAGTCCGGCATCCCGTTCGACAGCCTCGCGTTCAAGGACGCCTCCGGCACCTCCACGCCGCAGACCGTGTTCGACACGATCAAGGCCGCCCGCGCCATCCTCGACAAGGAATACGGGGTCGGCGCCAAGGAAATCCAGTTCCACACGCATGACACCGCCGGCATGGCAGTCGCCTGCAACTGGGCCGCCATCACCGCCGGCGCGGACGTGATCGACCTCGCCATGGCCCCGCTCTCCGGCGGCACCTGCGAGACCGATATCCTCACCATGTACCACCGCCTCCGCGGCACCGACTACACGCTCGACATCGACCCGGACAAGATCCTCAAGGTCGAAAAGGTCTTCAAGCAGTGCCTCAGCAAGTACTTCATGCCGCCCGAGTCCATGCAGGTCTCCCCCGAGATCATCTTCAGCCCGATGCCCGGCGGCGCCCTCACAGCCAACACCCAGATGATGCGCGACAACAACTGCCTCGACAAGTACGATTCCTGCATCGAAGAGATGCGCGAAGTCGTCGCCCGCGGCGGTTTCGGCACCTCCGTCACCCCCGTCTCCCAGTTCTACTTCCAGCAGGCGTTCCGCAACGCCGTGATGGGCAAGAACGCCGACGGCTCCTGGAAGCTCGATCCGAACGGCTACGGCAAGATGGTCCTCGGCTACTTCGGCAAGACCCCGGTCGAACCCGATCCGCAGGTCGTGAAGTGGGCGCAGGAACAGCTCCAGCTCGAGCCGACCACCAAGTCCGTCGTCGAACTCAACGACGCCAATCCGAAGCTCGGCGTGAAGTACAACACCGAACTCCTCCAGAAGAACAACCTCCCCGTGACCGATGAGAACATCTTCATCGCGGCCGCCTGCGGCGACAAGGGCATCGCGTTCCTGAAGGGCGACAAGCCCATGGGCATCCGCTACGCCGCCGACGCCGCCCCGAAGGCGAAGAACGACGTCCCGGCCGCCTACACTGTCACGGTCGAAGGCAAGACCTTCAACGTACAGGTCAAGGAAGGCGGCGTGATCACCGCCGACCTCGCCGGCCAGGTCACCGAAGGCGGCGCAGCCAAGAAGGCCGCCGCTCCGTCCGCCGGTTCCGGCAACACCGTCGACATCAACAGCCCGTTCCCCGGCACCGTCACCAAGATTCTGGTCTCCGAAGGCGACGAATTCGAAGCCGGCGACGTGATCGCCGTTGTCGAAGCCATGAAGATGGAAAACGAGATCAAGCCCGACAAGGCCGGCGTCATCCGCGAGATCTGCGTCGACGTGAAGGCCGTCGTCACCTCCGGCCAGGCCCTCTTCAAAGTCGAGGAGAAGTGATCCATGCGTAATTTCATTCTTGCGATCCTCTTCGCGTTCCTGTGCTCCGCCGGGCTCGCGGTGTCCGCTCAGGACGCCGCCCCCCTGCAGGCCGCCGCGAATCAGGCTCAGGCGGCCGCCGCCGATGCGGCGAAGGCTGTCGAAACCGCGAAAACCGCGTTCCCGAAGAAGCTGTCCGACCTTGAGGCGAAGATTCCCGGCCTCAAACGCAACAGCCAGATGTCCGAACCCGACGAATGCTTCGACTGGTACGAAGACCCCGCCACGGGCCACGTCTACCTCGTCTACGTCTGGGGCAACGACAAAACGATGGCGAAGTTCGAAGCCGACGCCGCGGCCGTCGCCGCCGAAAAGCTGCTCGCGGGCGACGAAGCCGGCGCGAAACTGGTCACCGACAACGCGAAGAGCGTCGTCGAGGCGACCCGCGCCGCCAAGGGCTACGGCCTCGTCTACTCCGTCTCCTTCGCGAAGGGCAAGGACCTTCACGACGGACGCGAGATCCTGATCGTGAAGCCGGTCAACCGCAGCAAGGGCAAAGTGATCCTCGCGCGCTCCATGGCGGTCGAAAACATGAAGGACGGCCTCCTGGTCGCGTCCTCCCTCGAAACCGGCGACGTCGTGGGCGAATTCCTGCCCGCGCTCCTCTACAATGAATCCGTGCGTGAAGGCAGCCAGGCGAAGTCGCTCCCCGGCTTCGGCACCGCCATCAACAACCTCTGGCACAGCACCGGCATCTACGACATCTACCGCCAGACGACCGCCGACTTCAGCAAGACCTGGATCCTCGGCCTCGGCCGCCTCCTCATGATGTTCGTCGCCCTCATCCTGCTCTACCTCGCCATCGTCAAGGGCTTCGAACCGCTCCTGCTCCTCCCGATCGGCTTCGGCGCGCTCCTCGCCAACATCCCGCTCGCCGGCATCAGCGGCCCGGACGGACTCCAGGGCATGATCTACATGGTCGGCATCGAGTCCGGCGTGTTCCCGTGCCTCATCTTCATGGGCGTCGGCGCGATGACCGACTTCGGTCCGATGCTCGCGAATCCGCGCACCGCCCTCCTCGGCGCGGCCGCGCAGTTCGGCATCTTCGGCGCGCTCCTCGGCGCGCTCGCGCTGAACGTCGTCCCCGGCATCACGTTCAACATCAAGGACGCCGCGTCCATCGGCATCATCGGCGGCGCGGACGGCCCGACCTCCATCTTCGTGACCTCCCGCCTGTCTCCGTCGCTCCTCGGCGCGATCGCCGTCGCCGCGTACTCCTACATGGCGCTGGTCCCGATCATCCAGCCCCCGATCATGAAGCTCTGCACGACCGAGGCGGAACGCAAGATCCGCATGAAACAGCTCCGCAATGTGCCGAAGATCGAAAAAATCTGCTTCCCGATCCTCATCACGCTCCTCTGCGCGTTCCTGCTCCCGGACGCCGCCCCGCTGATCGGCATGCTCATGCTCGGCAACCTGATGCGCGAATGCGGCGTCGTCGACCGTCTGTCCGACACCGCCCAGAACGCCCTCATCAACATCGTGACGATCTTCCTCGGCATCGCGGTCGGCTCCAAGCTCTCCGCCGAACAGTTCCTGAGCCTCCAGACGCTCGGCATTCTCGTCATGGGCTGCTGTGCGTTCTGCATCGCTACGGCTGCGGGCGTGGTGTTTGCCAAGATCATGAACCTGTTCTCCAAAGACAAGATCAACCCGCTCATCGGCGCAGCCGGCGTGTCCGCCGTCCCGATGGCGGCGCGCGTCGCCAACAAGCTCGGCCTCGAATACGACAGCCAGAACTTCCTGCTCATGCACGCCATGGGCCCGAATGTCTCCGGCGTGATCGGATCCGCGGTCGCGGCGGGCGTCCTGCTTTCCCTCTGCGGCGGTCTCTGATCCCCGCTCTTCAGGTTAAGAAAACGAATCCGGAACCGGCTTCCAAACCGGTCCCGGATTTTTTTATGCCCCCCGTTTTTCCCTGAGGGGGGCGTTCACGACGCCTGTATTGTTCGGCTTTCGGCTTATTCGAGCGTTTCCTCGAAGATCGGGGGGAATGCGCCCAGCGTCTTGCCGGGGAACCGGAACGGGCGGACCCTGCAGACGACGTCGCCGCAGTCCCCGGTCCGGTTCCAGTCGACGACCGTGAGCACGATCTTTTCCCGGATGCCGCGCTCCGTCTTCACCGACCGGAGATGATCCGCGATCCCGCGGCATTTGTCCGGTTCCGAGGTCTCCATCCACACGTGGATCACGCCCCGGCGTTCCCAGATCAGGCAGCGTCTTTCCGGCGCGGCGACGCCCGCCTGTGTGCGCGTGCCCTTGTACTCCGGGTATTGCGTCACGACTGCCATCATAAGCGCGCTCCACGTCTCGCCGTCGCAGACGCCCGCCATGTCGTCCCTGTACCACTGGAGCGTCCGCCACGACGAGAACATGATGCCGATCAGGATGCCGATGGTGAGGAACACGCTGACGAAGGGATTTTTGATGCATTGTTTCAGCAGGAAATGCGTCAGGCGGCAGAGCGCGAGGATCGCGAAGAACACGGACAGGGTGAGGAGCATGGTGTCCGGCGACAGGAACGTGGTGAGCAGGAACGGCATCAGCGCCGCGATCAGGACGAGCGCGAGGGCCGCCAGCGCGTTTCTCTTCCACGGCGGCATGCCGTCCAGATAGCTTTTCCATTTCCCTTTGGAACTCATGTCCGCGGTCCGTTCCTTCCGTGCTCGAACTCAGTAAAAAAAGACTTCGCAATAATGTACCACGTTTTCCGCGAAATGCAAGCGGAAGACCGGTTATTCGGATGCGGCGGCCAACGTGATGCTCTGGGCGGAATACTGTCTGCCGTCCTCGGAGATGAAGTAGAACGTCAAGTTCGCGGACTTTTCGCCCTCAGGGAGCTTCAGAAATACGGTATCGGGGACTTCTCGTGCGTCCCTGAAGAACTTTTGGACGGATTCAGAAGAATACGTTTTGTTTCGGAATTTTCTTTCCAGAGCCTTGAATTCGGCTTTCTCCACGGACAGCTCGCCCTTGTCCGCGACGACGAGGAGCCAGTGCTTATCCCTCATGTCCTTGTGCTGATCCTTAAACTTGCAGACGGCTTGGAACGTCGTTCCCGTTTCTCCTTCGTCACTCTTCACGGCTTCCGGGGCCAGGTCCAGCCAGTCGACCGTTTTGATGTCCTCCGCCGTCTCATGTCCGTGGAACAGCCCGACGATCCGATCCATGATCGGCTGGAATGGTGCCTGAGAGTAGGAATCGTTCTGAATGCGATTTGTATTTTGAGCCGTTTTTTGAGACAGGGGGCTGATGTCCAGCATGATGTTATAATACGACGCCTGTATGTTAAACATGCCCGGACCGTTGGCTGTAAAATCAAACGGTGTTTCCTTTACTTTTGCAAAGCTCCTTTCGCCTTTCCTCATGGGCCAGGTGCTGCCGGCCGTAGAACTCTCCCCCCGGTCGGCGGAATGAATGACAGCTCTGGCAAGCGCACGTTTCGCATTCTTATCCGGGGTCATGCCCACCTGACAGGCAACGCTCTTTTTGTTGTTCTCCAGGAAACACAGGTAGGAATAATAATCAAAAAAGGAATTATGTCTGCCGATAGCATTCTCTTTCGTCGGAGTGAACGGCGCATAGATTTTTTCCATGTGGTCCGGGATTGAGATCAGAATCCGGTCGGAATCGGGAATCCTTGCTTTTTTCGGATAAGTCTCATAGCGTTCGGCGTAACCATTAAAAATACGTCGGCTGAACTGCTCCTCGTTTTTGATCTTGAACATGTCATTGGCTCTCTTTGCCCACGCGGGATCGGTCCGATAATCGTACACTGCCGAGGATTCGTCAATGACAAACTTGAAGTCATCATATTCCATCTTCTCCAGGATCTTTCCCTTCGGTGCGGACGAAGACGCGGCATCCTGCGCAAAGGCGGCGAACACGCCCAGCATACAGGCAAACAAGGCGGCGATCAGAAAGACTCGGTGTTTCATGTTATTTCTCCTGTGAAAAACTGGCGGAATGATGCTTCTCTGCTATTCTTTATTTGCATCGTCTTTTTCTGCATCAAACAATTCAAGTTGTTTGTCAAAGTCCGATCGAAAGAGGCGATCCTGAACAACGCGATATTTCTCGAACTCGTTTTCCGCATGTTCTTTTGCGATTTCCGCTGAAATCTTTCCCGCGTCTTTCAGCAGCTCCATATCATCCGCAACGAGAATACGGTCAAGGTGCAGAGCCCAATCCGCCATTGTCATTGGAATATGCCGCTTCGCCCGCCTTTCCGCCAAATCCAAATATGCGTTGACGATTCGTCCAAGGTCCTCCAATTCGGATTCCTTCAGATAGTTTTTTGCGATTGAAACATCAGTTTTTACGATTTTTCCATTCGGCGCATTTTCCCAGGTAGTCAATCCCATGTGCTCTTTTGTGCTGTCGGCCCGTTCAACGATCAATTCCGCCGCAGTGCGTCCGTGAACGGCATAATGCAGCTTGTTTTGTACTTTTGCAAAGAACTCTTTTGTAGTCGGAGCATTGGGGTTATAATCTATGCTGGTCGCGTAAATGTCGGTGATCTTTTGATAAAAACGGCGTTCGCTTATCCGTATTTCCCGGATTTCAGCTAACAGATGCTCGAAATAATCCTGATTCAGGAAAGTTCCATTTTCCATGCGCTTTCGGTCGATCACGTATCCGCGGATGGCGTAATTGCGAAGGACAGCTGTTGCCCACTGTCGAAACTCGGTAGCGCGTTTGCTGTTGACCCGGTACCCGACTGCAATAATCATGTCAAGATTATAATAAGGCAGTTCCCGGCTCACTTCTCTGTTCCCCTCCAGACGAACCTGTCGGAAATTCCGACAGGTTGCCGATTCCGTCAGTTCCTGATCGCGATAAATATTCCGTATGTGCTCCACGATATTGGTCCTTGAGCTCTGGAACAAATCAGCCATAAGCTGCTGTGTCAGCCAGAGAGTATCATCTTCAAAGCGGACCTCGATGCTGTTGCCTTCATTTTGTGCGGCGAAAGTCAAAAAATCGACTGTGCTGTTGCGTATGTGCAAATCTTTGTTCATCGCGGTTTTCCTATGGTCGCTGTTCGAATACGGAGAGATTGTCCCTTCTCCGTGGGGTGAGGGATATCCGGAGAATATTATAACATGCTTTTCGCAAAATGCAAATGAGAAAACCGGCTTATGTGGAAATCGGGGCACGGAAAAGGCCGGATACCGTTTTGAGGCGGTATCCGGCCGGGAATCAAGTGGCTGAGGTGATCAGCCGAATGATGTAGGCGCGATCCGATCAGATGCCCTTGAAGAGGAGCGGGGCAAATTCACGGAGAGAACGGCGCCAGGTCAGCCATTCGTGAGCGGTGCCCGGGGACATGTAGAACGTGACCGGGAGGCCGTATTCCTTCATCTGGTTCGCGATGTTGCGCGGGCCGTCGGCGTTTTCAGCTTCGCCGTGGGAGATGAAGATGGCGTGGAGTTTCTTGGAAGGATCTTCCTTGGCGGTCTTGAGAGCTCCGTTGTAAGCGCTCTCAACAGCGCCGTTCATGCCGAACAGACCGGAGAAGCTGCCGAGCCAGCCGAACTTGTCGAGGTTGGAGGTAACGGTGCTCCAGGTCTGGCCGCCGCCGCGGGAGAGACCCGCCATGGCGCGGTGGTCACGATCCGGAATGGTGCGGAAGGTCTTGTCGATGTAGGGGATGAGCTCCTTGACGAAGATGTCGGTGACACCGCCGGGGCCCATGTTCATCATGCCGCCGCCGACGCCGCGGCCGACGTAGGAGTTGGCCTTCATGTCGCCGCAATCCATGACGATGATCATCGGAACAGCCTTGCCGGCCGCGATGAGGTTGTCCATGATGTTGGCGGTACGGCCCTGGATCATCCAGCCGTTTTCATCTTCGCCCCAGCCGTGCATGAGGAGGAGGACCGGGTAACGCTTTTCCGGATTGGTCTCATATTCAGCAGGAGTGTAGACGTTGCAGACGCGTTCGATGCCGCCGTTGATCTCGGACCAATACTGGCAGCGACGGACCTGTCCGTGCGGGACGTCCTTGTTGAAGTGGTGGTAAGCGCCCTCTTCCTTGGATTCGGGAACTTCGATACCGGACTGCATGGCGTTGCTGCCGAAGTAGGCGCCGGTCTTCTGGTCGGAGACGACGTTGCCGTCGACGCGGAAGGAGTAGTAGTGGAAGCCGACCACGAGCGGATCAGTCTTGACTTCCCAGACGCCGTTCGCGCCTTCGACCTTCTGCAGGTGGTAGAGCTTGTCGCCGCTGCCGTCGCGGAGACCCTGGGAGATGGTCACATCCTGCGCGCCGGGAGCAGTGAGTCGATAGATGACTTCGCCGGTTTCCGGGTTCACTGCGGGATAGGATTCGCAGAAGATGGTGGTTTCAGAGGGGACGAAGCCTTCCGGGAGACGGGCCTGGCCGCCGCCGAACATGCCGCCGAAGCCGCCGAAGCCGCCGGACTGGGTCGCGCCGAACGCGTTGCCGCCGCCGGGGCCGCCAGCAGGACGACCGCCACCGGGGCCGCCGGCCGG
>JAFSZN010000076.1 GCA_017455665.1 Lentisphaeria bacterium | reverse complement strand
CGGGCGAGGTGAAGACGCGCGGCGAACAGTAGTCGACCGTGCCGACGTAGCCGGTCTCCTCCTTCAGTTCGCGCACGGCTGCCACTTTCGGGTCTTCATCGGGGTTGATAAGCCCGGCGGGGAACTCGTAGACGAGGCGGCCGGTCGGGGGACGGAACTGCCGGATAATGATGAGCTTGTCGCCGGGTTTCGTGACGGGGATCATCATGACGGCGCCCTGGGAGTGGACGCGGGAGGCGGATTCCCATGTGCGCGTCTTGCCGTCGTGGCCGAGGTAGGTGATCTTCTGGAGGGAGATCCAGCCGCCGGAAGCGATGGTTTCGCGGTTCAGTATCTTCATTTCCATGGCACGTCAGCCTTCCTGTCCGGGCTCGCGACGGGCGCGATGGCGCCGAACTTGCAGACGGATTCGCAGAGGCGGCAGCCGGAACACAGCTGCGGGTCGATGGCGGGCTTGCCGTCCGCCGTGACCACGATGGCGGGGCAGCCGCATTTGAGGCAAGCCTTGCATTTTTTGCACTTGGCGGCGTCGATGGCGCGGACGGGTCCGAGACGGCGGCGTATCTGGAGCGGGCAGGGCGCCTTCGAGATGATGAGCGAGGGCTCGTCCGCGGCGATCTCCTCCGCGAGGACTTTGTGCAGTTTTTCCTGGTCGAACGGGTCGCAGACTGTGACGCGTTTCATCCCGCAGGCGCGCGCGATGGCTTCGATGGAGGCGGCGGGCGCGGGCTCGCCGGAAATGGTGCGTCCGGTGCCGGGGTGGTCCTGATGCCCGGTCATGGCGGTGCTGGAGTTGTCGACGACGATGAGCGTGGACGTGCCCTTGTTGTAGACGACGTCGAGCAGGCCGGTGATGCCGGAGTGGAAGAACGTGGAGTCGCCGAGCACGCCGACGACCTTCTTCTTTTCGCCGGCTTTGTCGAGGCCGTGCGCGAGCGTGAAGCCGCCGCCCATGCAGATCAGCACGTCGGTGCGTTCGAGCGGCGGGAAGACCGCGAGGCTGTAGCAGCCGATGTCGCCTGTCACGATTACGTCGAATTTAGTGAGCGCGTAGAAGAGCGCGCGATGGGGGCAGCCGGGACAGAAGACGGGAGGCCGCATCGGGAGGCCGTCGGCCTGCGGGAACGGCTTCGGAAGTTCGTTGTTCGTGCCGCGGAGTCTTTCGCGGATCTCGAAGATGCGGTCCGGCGTGAGCTCGCCGCAGCGCGGCACGACGTCGGATTTGCCGGAACACGCGATGCCGAGCGACCGGACGTGTTCCTCGAGGATCGGATCGCCTTCCTCGATGACGACGACGCGCTTGACGGAGGCGGCGAACTCGCGGATCATGGAGTCGGGGAAGGGCCAGGGCCAGCCGAGCTTCAGGACCGGGGCTTCCGGCATGAGCTCGCGGCAGTAGAGCGCGGTGATGCCGCAGGTGATGATTCCGAGGTCGGCGGCGGTGCCGGGGATCACATGGTTCAGCGAGGCGTGCGACGAGGCGTCGGCGGACTGCGCGTCCATGCGTTCCTCGACCTTCACGCGGAGCTTGCGGCCCCAGAGCGGGAGCGGCACGAAACGGGACGGCTCCTTCCTGAACTCGGTGACGTTTTTCGGACGCGGCTCGCCGCATTCGACCAGCGCGCGGGAGTGCCCGACGCAGGTGGTGGTGCGGAGGATGACCGGGCAGCCGTATTTTTCGGAGAGCTCGAACGCCTCCAGCATGAATGCGCGGGCGTCGACGGCGTCGGCGGGGTCGAGGATGGGGACCTTCGCGAGACGGGCGTAATGGCGCGTGTCCTGCTCCGTCTGGGAGGAATGCTGGCCGGGGTCGTCCGCCACGACGACCACGAGTCCGCCGCGGACGCCGACATAGGAGAGCGTCATCAGCGGGTCGGCGGCGACGTTCAGCCCGACGAGCTTCATGGTGACGATGCAGCGCGCGCCGGCGATGGATGCCCCGGCGGCCGCCTCGAGGGCGACTTTCTCGTTCGGGCTCCACTCGCAGTAGACGCCGTCGTATTTGACGAGGTTTTCGAGGATTTCGGTGGACGGTGTGCCGGGGTAGCCGAACGCGGCCGTCACGCCGCTTTCCCACGCGCCGCGGGCGATCGCCTCGTTTCCGGTGAGGAGCAGACGCATGGCGGATTACCTCCGTGCCGCCGCCATGGCGCGCTTGAAGGACGGGAGCGATTCGGTGATGGTGCGTTCCGGCACGCAGAAGGCGAGGCGGATGAAGCCCGCCATGCCGAATCCGACGCCGGGGACGGCGAGGATGCGTTCGCTCTGCAGGATGCGCACGAACTCGACGTCGTCCGCGATGGGTGTCTTCGGGAAGAAATAGAACGCTCCGGGCGGCAGGTAGAACTCGAATCCCGCCTCGCGCAGGACATCCGCCATCATGTCGCGGCGGCGTCCGTAGAGGACGGGGTCGACCTCGCAGTCGATGCAGCGGTTCAGGACGCGCTGGCCGATCGCGGGTGCGTTCACGAATCCGAGGATGCGGTTCGTCATAGTGACGGCGGCGATGAACTCCTTCACGCCGTGGAAGTCCGGGGCGGCGGCGACGTAGCCGACGCGTTCGCCCGCGAGCGAGAGGTTTTTCGAGAAGGAGCCGACCACGATGGAGTCGTCGTAGAGCGAGAAGAGCGACGGGATCTCGACATGCTCGAAGTTGAGGAAGCGGTAGGGTTCGTCGGAGATCAGCAGGATCGGACGGCCGTTCTTTTCGGACTGTTCGCGGAGCGCGTCGGCGAGCGCGGAAAGCTCCTCGCGGTTGTAGATGCGGCCGGTCGGGTTGTTCGGGGAGTTGATGATGACGGCGCGCGTTTTGTCACTGAGCACGGCGCGGAATCCCTCGATGTCGAGCGAGAAATCCTCGGGGTGCGACGGGACCGGGCGGAGCTTGCCGCCGAAGTTCGAGACGTAGAAGCCGTATTCAACGAAGTAGGGGGCCGGGCAGAGGACTTCGCAGCCGGGCTCGAGCGTGGCGCGGAACACGGCGTTCAGGCCGCCGGCGGCGCCGCAGGTCACGACGACGTGTGAGGCGTCAATTTGCGCGGACTGTTCCTGCGAGACCTTGCGCGCGAGGGCGGCGCGGGTGTCCGGGAATCCGGCGTTCGGCATGTAGCCGATGGCGTAGGGCTGATCGGCGGTCTGTGCGAAGTCGAGGAGCGCGGCCTTCACTTCGGGCGGCGGGGGCATGTCCGGGTTGCCGAGGCTGAAATCGTAGACCTGGTCGTCGCCGTATTTCTTCTTGAGTTCGATGCCCGCCTCGAACATCCTGCGGATCCAGGAGGAATGTTCCATGTAGCCGAGGATTTCGCCTGTCACGATGCTGTCCATCATTTGCCTCCTTCGTTTTTCTTTTCTTCGCCGACGGTCTCGTAGAAGATGCGCTTGGCCTTGCCTTCGGTGCGCGGGAGTTCGCCGGGCTTGTAGATGTCGCCCTCGGGGGAGAACCCGAGGTCTTCCTTGAGCTGTTTTTCGACCATGTATCCGGTCACGCCGGGCTCGGCCTCGACGTTCACGCGGAGGCTCTTGATGCCGTGGTCGTCGCGGATGATGATCTGGTAGTTCGGGAGCACGCCCGGGACTTTCAGCAGGGACTGTTCGACCTGGTTCGGGAAGAAGTTCACGCCGGAGATGATGAGCATGTCGTCGAGGCGGCCGCTGATGGTGTCGAGGCGCAGGTGGGTGCGTCCGCAGACGCATTTTTCGCGGGTCAGGATGCGGCCGCGGTCGCCGGTCTTGAAGCGGATCACGGGGAGCGCTTCGCGGGTGAGGCTGGTGATCGTGATCTCGCCGAATTCTCCGTCGGGCACGGGCTCGCCGGTGTCGTGGTCGACGACCTCGACGATGTACTGGTCCTCCCACATGTGGATGCCTTCGTGGGCGGGGCAATCCATGCCGCTGCCGATGCCGCCGGTCTCGGTCATGCCGTAGATGTCGAAGGCGTCGATGCCGAGTCCGTCGCGGATGCGCTTCTTCATGCCGGGGGAGAAGGATTCCGCGCCGAAGATGCCGATCTTCAGGTCGGGCAGGGACTGGTTGGTCTCGGCGAGGATCTCCATGATGCGGATGGAGTAGGACACGACGGCGACCATCACGCGGGTCTGGAAGTCGCGCGCGAGCTTGATCTGGCGGACGGTGTTGCCCGCGCCGGTCGGGACGATGAAGAGTCCCG
>JAFSZN010000075.1 GCA_017455665.1 Lentisphaeria bacterium | reverse complement strand
GTAGGATTTCTGTGTTTTCATAATCATGGACGGAGGGAGCGGGAACGCATCGATCTTTTTTTGCTGCTCGTCAAAGCTGTCGTTGTCCATTTCCACGAACTGCGCATTGATCCTCGTAATAGAATCATCGTCCTGCCCGCCGTAGTTGACCACAAAGAAGATGCCGCGGTTCATGGCGTTATGGTTCTTGAGCGTTTCTTCTATGCTTTTGTACTTCCCGCATTCGCAGGACAGTTTCGACCCCTGGAACACGCCGCCCTTCTTATCGTCAAAGACGCGGAAGCAGACGGAATCGGTCGGATTAAAGAGAGAACCGAGAACATCGGTCACCGTTACGTTCATGCGCCCACCTCCTCGATAAACTTGAGCCGCCTGTTCAGCCGCCTTGCTTCCTCGATCTCACGAGCGACACCCGGCGATACCTCGCCGAACACCCACACCTCATCGCAGTCGCGGAGCAGCGCAAGGCCGAACATCAGCCCAAGGTCCCGTTCATTGGGATCGTTGTCGTTAAGTATCTGCGGATACAGAAGGTGGCTGGCTATCGGCATATACCCCTTGTCAATGACCATGCGGCAATAGCCGATGGCGGCCTTCACGTTCGCATCCACATCGCCCGCATACTTGGAAGCCACATAAATTTTCCTGCGGTTCTTGTCGGCATAGCGTTTTTTCTGCTGCTGCCGGTATTCCTTCATTATCTGGCTCATCGCCGACCCTGCGGTCGGATCGGCGTAGCCTTCGCTGTTTTTATACATACATCAGTCCTCCAGTTCTTCCATCATTCCAAAGGTCGGTCCCGCAGACGCCTCCGCGATCAGCGGAAGGTCAAACTCTGGGAAGGGCTTTTCTTCCATGCAGGCACGGATAAAAGCCACCGCTTCCGACAGCCTGTCCTCCGGGATAATGAAAGTCAGTTCATCGTGTATCTGAAGGATGGGCTTGAGCCATTCCCGCTCCGGCAGACCGGCAAGTATCCTCGTGATGGCGAGCTTCAGGATGTCCGCCGCCGTTCCCTGGATAGGCGTGTTCAGCGCGCACCGTTCCGCAAACGACTTCTGTCCCCAATTATCCGAGGTGATACCGGGGAGGTACCTGCGCCTGCCGAGCCAGGTTTCTGAATACATACGCCTTGCGGCTTCTGCCTTCGTCTCTTCCTGCCACGCGGTCAGACCCTTGTATCCGTGCTTGAGGTTGAAAAGTATCTCCTCACAATCACTCACGGATTTTTCAACCCCCGCCTTGAACTTCAGCGTCTTTTGCAGCCCTCTTGGGAACAGCCCGTAAAATGTGCCGAAGTTTACGTTCTTTGCTATCGTCCTGTGTTCCTTGTAATTTTCCGAATGCTTGTCCTGGGCTTCCTCGTAGCTCACGCCGAAAATGACGCTGGTCGTGGCGGCGTGGATATCGCCGTTTTTGCGGTAGGTGTCGAGCATCCTCTCGTCACGGCAGTAGAACGCGCCCACGCGCAGCTCTATCTGCGAGAAGTCGAGCGACAGGATAAGGCAGCCCTCCGGCGCTTTGATGAAGTTGCGGACGCCGATGGGATCGTTGGTCTTTCTCGGCATATTCTGTGCGTTGGGATTACGGCAGTTCATCCTGCCCGTATCCGTTGACAGCGCGAACAGTTCTGGATGGATGCAGCCCGTCACGGGATTGAGGTATTTCAAGTACCCGTCGATGTAGGTGGACTTGATCTTGCCCCATTTGCGGTACTCCTGCACGAGCGTGAAAAGCCCCGACAGTTCCGGCCGATTCTCATCGCACCATTCCTTGAGGAGCGTCATGGTCATATCGTCCGCCGCCTCGCGGTTGGTTTCCGTGGTCTTCAAAATGGGCAGCCCCAGGTCTTTATACAGATAATTCTTGAACGCCTGCGTGGAACAGTTCGCGCCGATGTTCACATCACCGATGATGAACTCGATCTCCCTGCGGATGCGCTCCATCTCGTTTTCCGCTTCTGCCTTTCGCTCCTGCATGAGCGGGAGGTTGACCGGGATGCCGTTCGCCTTCATGATGCCGAGGTACACGGCGGTAGGGCTTTCGATCTCCTCCACGATGTACCTGTGTTTCGGAAGGAAGCGGTCGAACCAGTCGTTGAACTTGTGATAGAGCCGAAGGGCAAAGTCCGAGTCAGCGGAGCCGTATCGGACGGTTTCCTCATCCTGTGCGTCCAGTTCGTCAAAGTGCTTCCCGTCCGTGGCGCTTGAAAACGAAGGGAGCGGCTCTCCGAACAGTTCCTCCGCCAGCCTTTTCAGACCGCTCTCGTTCAGCTTACGGAACTCGTATATGCTTTTAAGGCTCATCTGTGATGCGCATATCGTGTCATACACGGGAGCCTGGATAACGATGCCCCTCGCATATGCCATCGAGGATTCAAAGGCGATGTTGTGGGCAATCTTTATGGTCGTTGTATTTATGAGGAACGCCGTCAGAAACGCAAAAAAGGCGTCCCTGTCTATATTGGTGCCGACACGGTGAGCAACCGGGACATAGATGCCCGTACCTTCCTTGACGGAGAAGGAACATCCGACAATATGCGCCCTCGCGGGATCGAGAGCCGCCTTGTCCTCCTCACGGTACGGATCATCGGGAGCAGTCTCAAAGTCGAAAGCGACAATACGGCTATCTCCGATGTAATCCTTAATTCCGTCCACCGTGGTCACACATTTATATTCTGTATCCATGCGTAATCACTCCTATGGGAAATACCCGGAGGAGCGTTGTACCCCTCCGGGTTTTCATGTGCTTTACTTCAAAGGTTCGATGATTTCTCCCGTTTCGGGATCGACAAGCGGCTCATCATCAATGAGGGACGCCGGAGTCAGGTTCGCGGCATACGCCTTGACCGTTTCCGATACTCCCGCGACAGCCGCGCGCTCCTCGGCAGTCAGCATACGCTCGAAAGCAAATACCGCCTGGGAGAATGCGATGCCCGATGCGTTGGTGGCCTTCTTCAGCGTGATCTTCGTGACCACCTGGTTCAGCTTGCGTCCGCGGGAAAGCTGGCTCTTCACATAGTTAGTGAAGGACTTGAGCGACCCGGTCGGCAGGGAAAGCGTGATGGGGAACAGTTCTCCCTCGCGCAGGATGTAGAGCATACGCTTGTTCTTGCACATCTTGCTCTGACCTTCGCCGCTGCCGAACTTGTTATACAGGCAGTTCTGGCAGTTCCCGCCGGGAGTGCCGATGCCCGTCACGCCGTCAAAAGAGCCGCAGTCGGGAGGATTGTTGCCGCCCGTGTATTTGTCGCGGTAATAGGCGTAAGCCGGATGGTTGTAAACGATGACGCCGGTGATGTCCTTCGCCATCTCGGATTCATCGCTCTCGGCGGAGGGAATCTCAAACGCCGTGCCGCCGCCTGCGGGCAGCTTCACGCGGTCGAAGGAAAACTCCAGTCCCTGGCAATCGTCCGCCATTGCTTCGTTCAGTACGTCTCTGTTCGCAAGTGCAGCGAAACCCTCGTTCACTGCGATCTCGGTGTTCTTCTTATCTGACATGATC
>JAFSZN010000074.1 GCA_017455665.1 Lentisphaeria bacterium | reverse complement strand
CCGTAGGCTTTCACTCCACGCATTTTCGGTTTGCTGTCGCGGCCGTTGCGGCTGCTGGACTGGCCTTTTTTATGTGCCATTTTCGTTCTCCAAATTATATAAGGTTGATATTCAGATACAAGAGACAGGATATTAATATACTGCATCCGGCGGAAAAGTCAAGCCGGAAACGGGATTTTGTCCGGAAAAATTGCGGTTTTCCGTTCATTTCCCGGATTGCCCGGCATCATTGTCTCCTTTTTGACAGATAAAAGAATCCGCCGGGAGGGCAAGCCCTCCACGCGGGCAGTGCGCTCAACTTCGATTGCGCACCAGGGCAAGCCCTGGACTTGGGTAGTGCCGTGCTAACGCTCCGGCACGGAAGATGAGGTGGTTTCCGTGCCCGAGCAAAGCCGGGCACTGCTCGATACCGCTTGCGGTGTGCAAAGAAAAGCCCCCGGACTGTTTCCAGTTCGGGGACTGCAGCATCTTGCCGCGCGGAGCGTGTTACGGCTCGCGAGCGGATTCGTCAAGCGCCTTTTTGAAGGGGTTGAGGATGTAGTTGATGACGGTGCGGTCGCCGACCTTGATCTCGGCGTTGACGGTCATGCCGGGGCGGATCTTCGCGCCCTTTGCCCAGCCGATGAAATCGCCGGGCTCGAGCTCGATGTGCGCCTGGTAGGTGGCTCCGCGCGCCATGGCGCTGAGGCGTCCGCCGGCGTCGCCGGTCATGCTGTCCTCGGACATCATGCGTTCGTTTCCGGTGAAGGCATCTTCGGAGATGTAGGTGATCTTGCCCTCGCGCGTGCCGCACTGCTGGAAGGGATAGGTGTCGAACTTGACGCGGGCGGTCTGTCCGACGCGTACCCGGCTGATGTCCTTGGCGGGGATGTTGACCTCGACCTCGATCTTGTCTTCGAGCGGGATCAGCGTGATCAGGGATTCCGCCTCGCGGACCGCGGAGCCTTCCTGGAACGGGGCGATCTCGTGGACGACGGCGTCGCAGGGGGCGCGGAGTTCGGTGTACTCGACCATTCGCGCGGTCTGAACGATCTGCTGTTCGATGGAGCTGATGTTGCGGTCGACCTCGACGAGTTCCTCGTAGATCTGGCGGCGCCAGTCGCTGATGAAGGCTTCCCGTTCGGCCTTGACGGACTTGATCGCCTGTTCGTTTTCGACGATGGAGACTTTTTGCTGGTCGACGGAGATGGCGGTCTCGATGACCTGGACCTGGATGTTCAGGTAGTCGCGGAGACTGACCACGCGCGTGTCCTCGAAGCCTTTCATCATGTCCTCAATCTCGTCAAGCTTGCTCTTGCGCGCCTCGAACTTCTCCATGGAAATATGGAGCTGTTCGAGCGTCTTCTGGTAGCGAGCCAGCGTGGCGTCGTAGGAGAGGAGCTTGCCGTTGTAGGAACTCTTGCGCGCCTCGAAGGCGTTGTGCTGAAGGATTTCGAACGTGTTCGGGTTCGCGGGGAGCGGGAACGGCTTGTCATAGCCGTTGATCTCCGCCTGGAGGCGGTCGCGGTGCGCGTTGAACGCCTTGAGCTGTTCGGAGATGCGCTCCATTTCAGCTTTGTTCGTGGTCTGGTCGAAGGAGAAGAGCAGGTCGCCCTCCTTCACTTCCTGTCCGGTGCGAACGTGCACCTTTTTGATGGTGGCGCGCTCGAAGGGCTTCATGACGATGTTCGGGCGCTCGGTGACGATCTTGCCGGGCGCGACGACGACCTTGTCGACGTGGGCGTAGCATGCCCAGACGATGAAGCCGATGACGAGTGCGATGATGATGTACCAGATGATGTGGAGCGGGACCGGAGGCGCGTGGGTCTCCAGCATGATGGCGTCAGGCTGGAAATCCTGCGCGGATTTCATGCTCTTGACGGGCAGATTGGTGTTCGGATTGTTATTGCTCATCTTCGTTAAACCCCATTTGCTGTTTCCAGAAGTCGGCGTAGATACCGCCCTGTTCGAGCAGTTCTTTGTGCGTGCCCTGTTCGATCAGGTCGCCGTGGTCCATGACCACGATCCTGTCGGCGCGGCAGAGGACGGAGAGGCGGTGGGAAATGATGAACACCGTACGGTTTCTGGCGATCATGTTCAGGTTCTTCCGGACCATGGTCTCGCTTTCCGGGTCGAGTGCGCTGGTGGCTTCGTCGAAGATGAGGAAGCGCGGGTTCGGGAGGAGCGCACGGGCGATGGCGAGGCGCTGGCGCTGTCCGCCGGAGAGGTTGGACGCGTTTTCCTCGAGGAGCGAATCGTAGCCGCGGCTCATCTTCTGGATGAACTCGTCGGCGCCGGCGAGGCGGGCGGCGTAGATGATCTCCTCCATGGTGGCGTCCTTCTTCGTGAGGGACAGGTTCTCGCGGACGGTGCCGTAGAAGAAGTAGTTGTCCTGCAGCACGATACCGATGGCGGAACGGAGGGACGCGCGGTCGATCTCGCGGATGTCGATGCCGTCGTACTTGATGATGCCGGTCTGGAGGGGATAGAGGCCCTGGATGAGCTTGGTGAGCGTGGTCTTGCCGGAACCGGAGCGGCCGACGAGGCCGATGGTGGAGCCGGGCGAGATGTGGAGGTTGAAGTCCTTGATGACCATCGGGGTGTCCGGGGAGTACCGGAAGTTCACGTTCTCGATGGAGAGCTCGCCCTGGAGCTGGTGGTGGAGGGAGCCGCCGACCTGCTCCTGCGGGCAGTTCATGACGACGCCGAGCATGCGGACGGAGAGGAGGGTCTGCTGGTATTCGTGGACGAGTCCGACGATGTGGACCAGCGGGCCTGTGACGCGCCCGGAGAGCATCTGGAAGGCGATGAGCTTGCCGACGGTAAGCGTGCCGTCGAAGACGGCGAGGGCGCCGATCCAGATGATGGCGATGAACATGAGCTTTTCGATGAGGCCGGAGAGCGTCTTGGCTGTGATGGAGATCTGTGCCACGCGGAAATAGCGCGTGATCGCGAACGCCGCCGTGTCGTTCCACTTGCGCTGCTGCGTGGGCTCGAGCGCGAGGGACTTCACTGTGCGGATGCCGTGGATGGTCTCGACCAGCATCGCCTGGCGCTTGCCTTCCGCCATGTACAGTTCTTCGAGGCGGTGCTGGAACGGCTTGATGAGGAGCGCGATGACCAGCGCCATCATGAAGGTGAAGAGCAGCACGACGCCGGTGAGGATCGGGCTGTAGATGAAGAGGAACGGCAGGAAGACGATGAGGGAGAGGAGTTCCAGCGCGGTGTAGAACAGACTGCCGGACAGGAACGAACGGATGCGCTCGGTCTGCTGCATGTGCTTGATGAGCACGCCGGACGAGATGCGTTCATAGAAGTCGACCGGGAGGCTGAGCAGGCGCGCGAAGGTCTTCACCGCCAGGCGGATGTCGATGCGGTTCGTGGCGTACAGCAGGAAGTATTTTTCGAGGTACTCCAGGATGGCGTTGACGCAGAGCATGATGGTGACGCCGATGCCGATGGTCATGAGCGTGACCCGGCCTTCGTTCACGAGCACTTTGTCGACGACGATCTGGAAGAACAGCGGGACGACCAGGCCGATGGCGCTGATGGCGAGGATGGCGATGGCGACCTGCGCCAGCAGGGTCCTCTGGCGGAAGAATTCCGGGATAAACCAGCGGAGCCCGAACTTCTGGTTTTCGTCGACGATGGAGTAGTGCTTCTTCACGAGGACGATGCGGCTGGTGAACTTTTCGTCCCAGGCTTCCTTGTTCAGGAACTCGACGCTCGGACGGTGCCCGTCGGCGACGTAGGGGTCCCAGACGGCGGCCTGCAGGACAAGTTTCGGCTTGTCGTCGGCGGGAGCCTGTTCCTGCTTCGTTTCCTCCGGCTCGGGATCCGCGCCGGGAACGACCTCCGCGGACTGCTTGAGCAGGGCTTCGGTCGTGAGCTTCGGCTGGTCGGTTTCGTCGTTCTTGGGGTACGCGACGCTTTCCGGGACCTCGCGCACGCCGCAGAGGACGACGAAACGCCCGTCCTTCTTGATCGCCATGCAGGGGAATGCCGCGCCGATCTTCGGGAGCTTGTCCCACTTGACGTGGATCTCCTTCGTCTTGTATTCGAGGTCGTCGGCGATCTTGCCGAGCAGGCGGATGGACGGCTCGTCCTCGGAGATCGCGTATTCGTGCATCAGGCGGCCGACGTCGGTGTCGTCGCCGTAATGCTTCACGATGGAGGCGAGGCAGTAGAGGGAGGTCTGCTTGCCGTCGACCGAGCAGCCGCGCATCTCCATGCGGATGAAGACGGCCTTGCCCGCCCAGGATTTGAGGAGCTGGTCCTTCTGGAGGAACAGCATCTTGCCCTGGACTTTGGTCAGCGGATCGAACACGGCGTAGCGTTCCTGCTGGACGCCGCCCTGCAGGAGCTTGCGGATGCCGAGGTAGAGCACCCAGTTGCCGTTGTTGAGCTGAAGGAAGATCGGCGCGCCGAAGAAGGATGCGAGTTCCTCGATGGTGACGTCGCCGCGGCTTTCGGGCGCGAGCCGTAACTTGTTCGCGAGCTTCAGGCAGAGTTCCAGGGGGTCTTCGACGTTTTCAAGCGCGGACAGGAAGGCGTTGAGGTCGCCCGCCTGCGGCATCATCTTGATGATCTCCTGGAAACACAGCAGAAGTGAGTTTCTGTTGTTGGGATTTTGACTCATGTGATTTCCATATTGGTTATGAATCGTACAAAAAAGTGGCTCCGAATTGCACTAATATAGCACCATTATGCGGGCTTGTCAAGCATGCCGGAGCAAAGAATTACTATAATTTACTAAAAAGCGCGCCGGAAAAGACGGCGGGACGACCCTGTCTGCGTCCGCGGGGGCGCTGCGGAGGGAAAGGCACAGTTTATTTCGTGCCGAACGGATCCAGCAGGAGCATGGTCGCGTTGTAAAGGCCGTGGATGAACGTCGCCGCGGCGAACCACGGGAACGCGTCGGAGATCCGGCAGGGACGCTCTTTCGCGAGGCTGTCGCGCCACACGCGGCGGAGCCCCATTGCGGACACCAGCGGACACAGCATGTGCAGCGCGGTGCATATGGCCCAGCGGAACCACATCGCCGCCGCCAGTTTTTCCGGCGCGAGATTTCTCAGGTAGATGTACTGGTAGATGAGGTTTTCCAGCACGCTGAACACCAGGCCGCCGAGCATGCCGGACAGGAAGAACTGCCAGCCGTGCCGGATCGACCCGCGCATCTTTTCCAGCTGGAAGATCGCGCCGCTCTGCTTCAGCGTCTCTTCGGCGAACGGCCCGAGAACGACGAGGACGAAGGCTCCGGCGCTCAGGAAGGATACCGCCGAAAACATGTTTGCGAGCTCGTTCAGGATCACGGCGGGGACGGCGAAGAAGCCACCCGCGATGCCCGCGAGGACCGAGATAAACGGAACGCCCGCGTCGGAATAACGGTCCTGTTCCCGCCGGAGCAGCTCCCGGTATTCCGTCGAATCGCCGTCGCCCACGCCCGGCTCGAATGCCGTGGAGGAATAATAGCACGATTCGGGGTCCGTGATCTCCTCCCGGGCTTCGGGCAGGTCCTCCGCCTGAGGCCGTTCCCGGTTCCGTTCCGGGTGCAGCGCGACCTCGTTTTCCACGGAAAAAAGACCTTTGTCCCGGTCTTTCATGATCCTGCTGTCCGGAATGCCGTTCCGTAGGCGATCAGCTCCACGCCGCCGGACTTCTTTCTTGCCTCGCCGGAATTGATCGTGGACGTTTCGAAGCGGACGTTGCAGACCGCGTTCGCGCCGAAGTGTTCCGCCTCCTGAAGCATGCGCACCAGCGCCAGACGGCGCGCGTCGGAGCACATCCCGGTGTAGCCTTTCATCTCGCCGCCGAAGAGGTGTTTGAACCCCGCGACAAACGAGATGAAGTAGTTGTCGGCGATCACCACGGCTCCGCTCACAAGCGTCGCGGACGAGCTCCCGGCGGGAAACTGTTTCAGGTTCGTGAGCGGGATCCTTTTCCGAAAATATTCCTCCTGCTCCGACAGCATCTTTCTGCGTGCCCGGACGATGTTGTGCTGGGTGATCCAGGTGGCGCCCAGCAGGATCGCCGGCATGACGACGTACCAGAACAGCGTGAAGATGCCCTGCACGACGTCCTTCGTTTCACCGTTTCCCATGGTCAAGCCTCCGCCGGGGTGTCCGGGACCGCGACCACGGCGGTGCCGTAGGCGTAAAGCTCGGCCGCGCCCGCGGTGATGCTGCTGGTGGCGAAGCGGACGTTGACGATGGCGTTGGCGTGGAGTTCCTCGGCCTGTGCGATCATGCGCGCCACGGCTTCGCGGCGGGATTCGACCAGCAGCTCGGTGTAGCCGCTGAGCTCGCCGCCCACCAGATTCTTGAGGGATGCCGCGATGTCCCGGCCCACGTGTTTCGCGCGCACAGTGTTGCCCTGGACCAGGCCTTTGAGCTCGACGATCTTCATGCCGGGGATGGTTTCGGTATTGACGACGATCATGTATCAGTCTCCTTGAACGTGTTTTCGGGGGGGGGTGAAGGTGTTTTGCCGTTTAATATAATCACCTGACAAATATAATCAAGTCCGAAACCGTTGAAAGATGTTTATTTGCTAAATATAGTAGCGGCGAGTCAAATGCAAAACGCAAAAAGCCGCACGGAAAACGGGTCCCGTGCGGCCGCAGCAAGCTGTGCTGAAATGGTGCGCGGCTTATGCTCGCGCACACGAAAGGGTGTCTTCCCTGTCCGGCAGGTGTGCCGGAAGTGGATCCGGGAATCAGGTGGCTTTCCGGCGGGTCGCGATCTGGTCGGCGGTCACGGCGACGATGATGATGAGGCCGATCACGACGAGCTGGACGTTCGTGGAGATGTCGAGCAGGGTGAGGCCGTTGCGGAGGAAGCTGATGAGCAGCGTGCCGATGACGGTGCCCATCATGGTGCCGCGTCCGCCGGAGGGGGCGCAGCCGCCGATGATGCAGGCGGCGATGATGTCGAGCTCGAGCGAGATGCCGGCGGTGGGCTGGGCGGTGCTGGCGCGGCTGACGGTGATCATGGAGGCGAGTCCGACGAGCGCGCCGGTAAGGGTGTAGATCCAGACGAGCGTCTTGTTCACGTTGATGCCTGCGTGGAATGCGGTCTGTGTGTTGGAGCCGATGGCGTAGGTGTAGCGCCCGAAACGGGTGTGCTTCAGGAGGAACCAGAAGGCGACCATGACGAGGACGAGCAGGATCACGGAGGAGGGGATGCCCCCCACGCGACCGGTGTCAAGCCAGCTGTAGTCGGAGACGGCGAAGGGCTTGCCCGCGTTCATGATGTAGGAGATGCCGCGGAAGATGCTCATGGTGCCGAGGGTGACGATGAACGGCGCGAGCTTCAGTTTCGTAATCAGCATGCCGTTGGTGAAGCCGCAGACCGCGCCCGCGAGGACGCTGATGAGCGTGCCGGCGATCATGGCGACAAGGCTCAGGTGGATGTAGCTGCCCGAGGAGATGTCCGCCCAGGTCCCGCCGGAGAAATACAGCATGGACGCCGCGCCGATCATGCCGCACATGGCGAGCATGGAGCCGACGGAGAGGTCGATGCCGCCGGTGATGATGATGTAGGTCATGCCGGCCGCCATGAT
>JAFSZN010000073.1 GCA_017455665.1 Lentisphaeria bacterium | reverse complement strand
TTCTATAACGGCCAGCGGCTTCACTCGGCTTTGGGGTATCAAACTCCCGATTCCGTCTACGAAGGGAGGTGCGTCCCGGACAAAGCGTCATAAAATTCATTTTTTTCGGAATCAGGCTTGACATCCGGTCAATGCCTGCTATAGTATCCATAAACATTTAACACCTATCACGTCAACCAAAACAGTCCAGTCCCAAGGGGACAGGGCGCTTCCATGAAACAAGAATTATAACCGCCGACAGGAGACACACCGTCAATGATTCGAAGAATGCGCACAGACAAAAGGCATGGATCCGCCCGTATGTTCAGGATCATTCCGGCGCTTTTCGCCGTTCTGGTTTCAATCGCCGGCTCCATCCCGGCGCTCCGTGCGGACGAGCCGGCTGCTGAAACTCCGCAGGATCCGGCGCGTTTCGAGGTTTTCAGCACGAGAATTCCGGATGGCACACGCTGGAGCGAGGGCAAAAGCTTCGTGCGCGACGGCGGTTTCTCCCCGGAATCGAACAACTACATCTACATTGCTCCTGACCAGGATGCCGAGCTGACCGGACTCTCGATCCCGATCCGCGAGAATCCCGGCGCGGGCGAGTACCGCTACATCACGTTCGTGTGGGTGAAATGGGGCGGGACGCAGATCGGGCTCAAGTTCCTGACGAAAGACGAGGGCGCGGACGCAAAGGGACGCGAGTTCGACTACACCTACATCGCGGCACCCGGAGAACCGGACAACGCCAAGCGGATCCCGAAGGGGCTGTCCGTGGTGGACCGGGCGCAGGGCTGGGTGGTCGTGACGCGTGACATGTGGAAGGATTTCGGAGACTTCACGATCACCGGGGTGCAATTCCTGTGCCCCGAACGGCGCGATGCAGGATTCGACGAGATCTTCCTCGCGAAACGCGAATCGGATTTTCTGAACGCTCCGGAAGTCCTGCCGAGCGAAGCGGCGAAACCGATCCCGGACATTACGAACTCCGATTCCGCACAGAAAACGGATTTGCCGTCCGCGGAAACGGCCAATGAGCCGCCTGAACAGGGCGTGAAGATCGACTGGGGCGCCCAGATCAGGGCGGGCGGGTTCATGATGTACCCGTTGTATCTGCTTGCCGTCATCGCGATCGCCATCACATTGCAACGACTGAAATACTCCGGCGCGACGGCGATCGCACCGCGGACGCTGATCGACGAGGTCAATTCCGCCCTCGATGCCGGGGATTTCGACCGGGCGGAGGCTGCCTGCCGCAACGATGCCTCCACTCTGGGCCGCGCGCTCGATTATCTGCTGAAACATCGCGCCGCCGGACGCGAAGCGGTCAGCCAGACGGCGGGCGACATCGCGGCGCGCGACATCCGCACGCACCTCTCGAAGATATACCCGATCTCGATCATCTCCTCGCTGGCGCCCCTGCTCGGCCTGCTCGGGACCGTGGTCGGCATGATCGAGGCGTTCGGGCTGGTCGCGCTCTACGGGGATGAGGGCGGCGCGGCCATCCTTTCCGACTCCATCTCGAAGGCGCTCATCACGACCGCGGCGGGCCTCGTCATCGCGGTCCCCGCCGTCGCTGCCTATTATCTGCTGAAAAACAAGATCATGGACCAGGCGGCTCGCGTGGAAGCCGAACTGGAACATGCCGTCACGGTGCTGTATCTGGAGCACACGGGGCCTGCAAGCGCGGCAAATGCCGAAGCATCTTCCGCCGGGGGAGACGGCAATGCGCTTTGAACTCGGAGACGACGACCGCGCGGAAGTCCAGATGTCGCCGCTGATCGACTGCGTCTTCCTGTTGCTCATCTTCTTTCTCGTGACGACCATGATGAAGAAATGGGAACTGCAGATCCCGCTTTCCGTGCCGCCCATGAGCGCGAGCGTGTCCGCCGCAAAACAGAGCACAAGCTTCGTGATCCTGTCCGTGGACGCCGCCGGGCGTGTCTATCAGGTGCTCGGGCATGATGCCTATTCGGGAGAAAACACCTATGCGCCGGTCCCCGACCTCGACGGCTTCCTGTCCGAACTGAGGGAGAATGCCGGGACGCAGGTGCAGGTCGAGGTAGCGGCATTCCGAGACGTCCCGGTCAGCACTGTTATCGCGCTTTTCGACAAATGCCAAATCCACGGATTCAGCCGGACGCGTGTCCGGCTGGGGAGCAAGCCGCATGAATCTGCCGCTCTTCGCTGAACACGACGGTCCCGAGATCTCCATGTCTCCCCTGATCGACTGCGTTTTCCTGCTGCTTATCTTCTTCCTCGTGTCGTCCATGACGAAAGTGAAAAGCAAGGAGATCCCGGTCGACCTGCCCGCCTCGGAGGCGGCGGTCAAGCTGCGTCCGAGCGACAAGCAGTCCGTCATCGGGCTTGACGCCGAGGGAAAGTTCTACTGGAACGGACAGCCGTGCACGACGAATTTCCTGCTGGAACAGCTCCGGGAACTCTGCATCTCCGACCCTGGGCGGCGCATCCGCATCGACATGGACCGCAATACCCCGTTCGGGCGCTTCGCCGAAGTGATGGACGCCTGCCAGTTCTACAACCTCAGCAACATCGGGATCAGCGCAAATGAACAGCCCCTCCCCGGACAATGACAGGCCGCGGTTTAAGCTGATGAGCCGCCTGAACGACGGAAACGGAAAGAAGGACTCGGGGTTCCGCATCCTCTCCTGGGGCTTGCCGGTTACGCTGACCGTCGCCGGGCTGGCGCTCCTTTACGGGACGAACAGTGCCGGGCTGATGCCGGGGGTGCATGCAGTGAAAAACGACCAGGCAAGATCCGCGCCGCGTCCGGCGGATCCCCGCGTACGGCCGGACAACAAGCTGAAACAGGCGCAGACGCGCCGTCCGCTTCCTCGGGACTACTCCGTCAAACTGGTCGCGCAGTCCGAGGTCCTGGTCCGGAAAAACCTGCTCGCACAGCTTCAGGCGTTTCAGGAGATGTCGCGCAGGATGAAGGCGGACCGAGATTCCCTGCTGGATACCGTCGAACGCCGTCCGCTGCTGCCGGCAAGCCCGAGGAACGCCAACGACACATCCGCGGCACGCGCCCTCGCGGATGTCCCGCCGCCCGAGCTGCGCGCTGACATACGGATTGACGTCCTGTACGGCATTCTGCGCGATTACGAGGCGGAGATCCAGCGGAACCATCTCGCCGTGAGCGCGGCGCGCCAGGCGCTTTCCAAGGGGCTTTCCTTCCCGGAGGTCTGCCGAGCCTTTAAACCAGGTTCCACGCGCATGCCGCCGTTCGACGAGCTGATCCGGATGCAGTCCCCGGACGCGCCGTGGGAACGTGACGCATCCGGCACGGCAGCCGCTTCGCTCTCCGTGAAAAGCACGGCGGAACTTGCGCGCTACCGCGAACTGCTCGGACAGTCCGTCCGGCAGACCGGACTCGCCGCGACGCGCCTGGCGAGCCTCTTCGACGGCGGAAGGCCCGCACCGCCCGTGGCGTCGGGGCGATCCGGCGGTTCAGGCGGACAGGGCGGCGGTTCCGGCTCGGGGCATGGCGGGTCGGGCGATGCGCCCGAGGCAGTCCCGCTCACAGCCTGGCGGGAATATGCCGGGGAACGTCTGGACAAGGACATGGTGAAGGCGCAAGCGCTTCCGGGGCGCAGGTTCACGCGCAGCGCGGAAAACCGCGGCTGGCTTTACATCAATACCTGGTACATCATCGGACCTTGGGAAAACTACGGACGCGACGATTTCGCGCTGATTCATCCGCCTGAGCTTGCCGTCGACCTGGACGCGACCTACACGGACGGTCAGAAGGGCATCGGCATCGAGGAAACGGACTCCGATCCGATCAAGGTCGCCGGACCGAAGGTCACGCTGGACGGCGTCCTGCGCTGGAAGTTCATGCAGAGCGAATCCATGCACAACACCGTGCCGGTCACCACGGACCATTCCACGTACTATGCGTATACAGAGGTCTACTTCGACGAGGCCGTCTCCATGCTCGTCGCCATCGGAACCGACGACGGCGGACGCCTCTGGATCAACGGCAAAGACGTCTGGCAGGATGCAGGGACCAGCTGGTACAACATCGACGAGCACATCGAGCCGTTCGAGTTCCGGCAGGGCTGGAACACCATACTGATCCGACTGGAAAACACCGGCGGGTCCGCCGCCGGATTCAGCCTGATGATCATTCCCGCCGACCAGATCCCGGCACGCAAGGCAAATTGACCAAAGCAGGGAAAGCCTGCCCCGTCCGGGTTTTCCCTCAGCACTCCGGTCGCGCCGGCACTTGACAGGGAGATCTTATTCCCCGCGCCTTTCCTGACGGCGAATCAGCTCGATTTTGCCGATGTAATCCTTTGCTTCCTGATCGTCGGGGAAGTAGATCTGAAGAGACTTTGCGTTCTCCATAGCGAGGTCGTAGCGGAGGGCATCGTAATCGATCTTGATCTGTTTCCGGATCGCCTTTGACCAGAGTTCGAGGATCTCTTCCGGGAAGCTCGCCCTGTACTGCGGGAATTTGAGCACGGAGATGACATCCGCATACTGCCCGGCATCGAACAAATGCTTTGCGTAAAGATACCGCGCCTGAAGAAGGGCCGGATCCTCCTGCCAGGCGGCACGGGCGGATTCAAATGCGTTTTTCTTGTCGCCCAGTTTGGAATAGAGTTCCGAAAGGCGGAGATAGACCTGGACCTTTTCCTGATATGTTTTCCGGATGGAAAGGAGTCGTTTGACCGCAGCTTCATTCCGTCCGGCATCGGCGAGGCACGATGCGGCATGGAACACAAACCGAGGATTGTCCGAGGGTGTCTTTTCAAACAGGTCAAGCGCCCGGTCCTTTTTCCCTTCGGCGAGCAGGATTTCCGCGCGGACGAACGGCAGGACCGCGAGGTTCGGAGAACCCTTCGGCAGAGATTCCAGCCATGACGAAAGGGATCTCAGCGCATCAACATACTTGTTTTCGACGCAGAAATCATAATACAGATAAAGCAGAAGGCTGTCGCCTTCCCGTTCCACAAGCTGACGGAATTCCTTTTCCGCCTCTTCCTTGCGTCCCAGCTGGTCCAGCGCCAGGATATGCATCACCACGACAGTGGAGCTGTCCCCGACATCGTCCAGCTTATTGTATTCCTGAAGATACGACATGGCACGCGCGGGCTGGCGCTGCAGCAGATAATACTCCGCCGCGATCCTGAGCAGCACGGGGTCGCCGGGAAATCTTTCGAGCGCATTCTGCAGGTCCTCCTCCTTCATCAGGTTCCGTTTGAACTGGTCGAGCAGGACGATGCGGCGAAGGAAAGACACGTCGTCGCCCGGAGTCTCGATCAGGGACGCGATCCCGGCGCAGACGTTCAGCAGATCCGGATCGGCAAGGATGTTCACCTTTTCCGCTTTTTCAAGCAGATACCCCAACGCCGCCGTTCTGGCACGCTGCGGGAAATTCCAGAAAGGCTGTTCCCTCATGATCTTGTCCAGGCTCTGCGATACATCCTTCGGAGAATCAATGGTGATCGCCATCTGAAGCCGCATGAGCAGGGCAAGCGGCGTTTCGATCGAGGATCCGGCGTCCAGCAGCGAGGTGCGAAGACGCGCTTCATCGCCATTGCTGAGAGCGTTCAGGGCATCCAGATACGAGGAAATGATCTTCGACTGGCGTCCGTTCAGCTTGCCGATCTCGTCCGACAGATCCGCTATCTTTTCCGGATGGCCGCTCAATACACATGCCTCCCCGTAAAGGATCGGGATGACGGCATTCATCTTTGTCTTGAAATACTCTTCGCACAGCTTGATCGTCTCGTCAAACCGGTAATGGGAAAACAGATAATTGGCAAGCAGCGGAGCGCCGGCATATTCGTTCAGTTCCACGGACTCGCGCAGCAGTTTCTCCATCATCTCGTCCGATTCCCGGTCGGTCTGCCTGGCAAGGAAATACAGAAGGGTATTGATCGTTTCAAACCGGACCTGTTCGTCCTTGATCTCGGAAAGGGTTGGAATGAGGTTCCGCACCTTTTCACGGTTCAGTTCGGACGCTTTCAGCAGAAGCTCCGCATAACGCCCGTATTCCGTATTGGAAAAATACTTCGGATTATATTTCGTTCTATCATTGTAGAACGATTTTCCGTTCGACACATGGTTGGAGTGCAGCGCGGATATCAGATACAGCGCGCCTTCCTCCGGGGGAAGCTCGGGATTCTCCATAATCTTCAAATTGAGAAGGGAATAAATGGAGCCGAAATTTCTGGCACGGAACGATGTTTTCAGGAAATCCCGGGAATACTCCTCGTTCAGGGGATTCAGCCGCATCAGCCGCTGCCGGAAAAATGCCTCGTTGCCCCAGTCGCCGAAATGATGGTAGATCTCCGCCAGCGCCTCTATGGCATCCTCTTTATTCGGATCGTCCCCGATCACACGGATGAAAAGCTCCTTTGCCGTTTCATAATCCCCGGAATCGAGCACTTCACGGGCGTGTAGATAACCTCTGTACTTCCCGACATCCTTGAACGCATAAAACAGACTGCTGCCGAGGCAAAGCAATACGACAAACGCAAACCCGGAAAGGATCAGGATGCGTTTCGGCGTCAGGCGGATGCCGCCGACCCTGACAGAATGACTCTTATTCTTCTTCCCGTCCTTTTTCCCATGGTCGAAAAGCATATTGAACCGGGGATCGTTCCGGTACTTGCTTTCGAGCTCTTCCCGCGAAAGACGTTCGCCGGACGGGAAACTCTCTCCATCCGGTTCGTCTCCGGGCATATCCCCGCTTTTTGTTTCTTCGACGGAGGGATCCCCCTCCTCAGGCAAAGAACGAACAGAGTACCGGGTCTCATCCCGGTACTCTTCGCCTGTTCCGGACGGATTGGCTCCGCCGTTATTGTCCGGTTCGTTCTCTTCGATCATACCTGACCGGCTTAGACGGCACGCTGTCTGCGGTTTTTGTAGAGAAGGAGCAGCGCACCCGCGGCAAGCGCGATGATCAGCGTCACGGCGGGAGCGGGCAGAGGCTCGCCGACGACGAGGATCTCAATCATGCCGCTGAACGGATCTTCCGAGAAGTCAAGCTGATAGAAGCTGTCCGCGTTGTATCCGCCGTAATAACCGGGATCGCTCTCGATCTTGAACGGAGAATAAGGATGGAATCCTTCGCCGTCCTGGTAACCGATCTGGATCTTGTCGTTCTGGTTGAATTCGCCGAGGCGGATGGACGCGATGTTCGCACTTTTGGTCTCGCCGTCCACCGTGGTCGTAACGGGAAAGACTTTGGCGTCACTCACGGCCTGGGCAAGAGAAACGAATTCGCCGCCGTTCCGCGTGTACCCCAGAGTCTTTCCGTCCGCGCCGGAAACCGCCGCAAGATTCTCGCTCAGGTTCACATCGGACGAGGTCGCGACAAGAATGCTCAGGGATTTCGACACATTGGACGTGAAGAAGCCGGGGTCGTTTTGTTTTTCACCGGGAACGAAGTTGACAGCCTGCTGTGTCTGTGCAAATGCGGTCGCACCGAAAATCGTCAGAGCACATGCAAGGGCGGTCGTAAAAAGTTTTTTCATGGTTTTCCTCCTGATTGGTTGCCGGCTGCCCCCCGGATTAAACATTTGCGCACCATCCGGGATCTGACCGCTATGTCTGTTTTTATTTGACTTGAAAATATTCTTAAAGGTTAAAAATAACTCTTTTTTTCTATTTTTCAAGTTATTTCATCAGATATTAATAAAAAAAGTCCAAAAAAAGTCTTTTCCCGTATCCGACCTACGATCCGTTCCGCAAAAAACGATCACTCGCAGAAGAACTCGAACCGCAGGAACACCGGCCCGTCATCATCGGACGGGGTTTCCCCGTGCATCAGGAACAGCTCGAACGATCCGTCCGTCCTCGTCACGCTCATGTCGAACATGTCGGCGGATTCCAGGCGAATGGTGGTGAAAAGCGAATTGCCGCGGCTCTCCGTGTCGACCGACACGCCCGGCACGTCAAGCGAGGCGAGGTCACGCCGGATCGACTCCAGCATCCGCATGGCGTCGTACGCCGGATCGCCGTGCAGCGGGATCCGCCGCATCGCGCCGTCATCCGGACCGAAGAAGAACGGAACGGGAATACGCTCGTCGGCGGGAATGCTTTCGAGTTCGGCGGGGACCAGCGCGGGGTCGATGTCGATCGCATACTGGCGTTCCGAGGGCGAATTGGAAACGACCCGGGCACGGACGAAGTCGCCAACGCCGGGGTCCGCCGTGATCACAGGCAGCGGATGGACAGACGGATGCGCCGTTTCGACCGCGGCCGTATGCAGGCGCCCGGTCCTCGCCCGGTTCGCGTGCATCTGGTCCGTCAGAAGATACGCGAAGAATCCGCCCAGGATGAACAGCGCGGCGATGCGGAAGATCCAGGCGGTGCGGGAATCGGAGAAATCGCGTTTCCGCGGAGCGGTGAACGTAAAACCGTTCGCGGCGGATTCCGCGCGGACATATGCCGCGATCCGGGCGTTCATGCCGGGGTCGGGTTCGGACGCGACGGCGCGCGTCAGGGCATCGCGGATGGTTTTATAATCCGCCAGCCGCCGCACGCAGTCCGGACACGATCCGAGATGCGCGCGCAGGGTCTTGTCCGGCTTGAGTTCGCCGTCGAAGGCCGCCGATACCGTTTCCAAATCCGGGCAGCCGGGGGTAGTCGCCTGGTCGTTCATGTTTTTTTCGCCTCAAATGGGGGTTGCGTTCGATGAAGCTGCCGTAACCGCCGGTTTTATTGTTGAGCGCCGCCCGGGGACGGGAGGATCCCGACGGCGGCGAGGTAGTCGCGGAGCATTTCGCGGCCGCGGGACAGCCGGGATTTCACGGTCCCGACCTTGCAGTCCAGTTTCTGCGCGATCTGCTCGTACGGCATGTCGTTCACGTGCCGCAGCAGCATGGTCTCGCGGAGGTTGTCCGGCAGACGGTTCAATGCTTTCATGATGTTCGTTCCGATTTCGTCCTGTTCCATGACCACGTCCGGCTCCATGCGCCGGTCCGGGATGTCCTGTTCGTTGTCCGTTCCGGAGTCGGCGCCGTCGCCGTCGCCCGCGGTCAGGCTTACGTTCACGCCGCTTCCGCGCCGGTGGTTCCACTGGTACTTGTTCCGGGCAAGGTTCAGGGTGATGCGATGAAGCCAGGTCTCCAGGCTCGATTCGCCGCGGAACGCCGCCAGAGCGCGGTACGCACGCAGGAAAGTGTCCTGCACGACCTCCTCGGCGTCCTGCCTGGACCCGAGCAGCGCGTATGCCACTTTGTACAGCTTCGCGGAGTACATCCCGATCAGCGCGTCGAACGCGGTGTCGTCGCCGCTTCGGAACGCCTTCAGGAGCGCCTCTTCACGAGTCTTTTGTTCCTGTTCCATCGCTGTCCTTATGTTCTACAGACAAACCGTTTCATGTTTTGTTCCCCGGATTCTGCATTTTTTCCGCATTTTCCGCCGGAACAGCCCGTCATGCGCTCATTTCCGTTTCTGTTCGCGGCGGTATTTCCGGATCTTTTCCAGAACCTCGTCGCGCATCTTGAACGCGTCCTTCAGGAAACCGTCGCGGACCGCGTCCGGGAACTTCTCGTATTCGCCGATCAGCTCGTTGAGGTCGGCGAGGAACCGCTTCGTGAGCGCGATGCGGAACGTGACGAGTTCGCCGTCCTCCAGGCGCAGGATATCCAGCGAACGCGCCATCAGTTTCCCGAGCAGCGTCAGCGCCCGCATCATGGCGCGCGCGGCGGCCTGGTCCTTCTCCTCGGCGAAATACTCGGTCAGGTCGATCGCCATCTTGGACGCCGCCGTGTACACGTCGCTGCCGTCGCGATGCCGCACGAAATCCTCCTCCGGCACGTCGTCGTAATCGTCGTCGTAGTCGTCGGAGGGCGGCGCGTCGAAATCGTCGTCCCAGCTCGACCCGCGCCTGCGGATGCGCTTCGAGATGACTTTATCCTCGTCCGGGAGGTCGATGTAGCGCGGGAGTTCGGCGAGGTAGTCGTGCACCCGGTCGTCATCCTTGCGGATCTCCTTCTCCCATTCGAATTCGTCGCGGTATTCGCCGTCGCTGAAGGGGTCGGTCATTCGTCCGCTCCGGAGCCGATGCCCTTTTCCGCCTGTTTCCGGCGGGCGGCGGCGAGCATTTCGTGTTCCGCGTCCAGCTTCGCCATGGCGTCGAAACTCGGCACGTCGCCCCAGAGCTGTTCGAGCTGGTAGCGGTCGCGCGTGTCGTTCGTCATGATGTGGATCAGCAGGAATCCGTAGTCCACGATGATCCACTGGCTCTGCGGCGTGCCGTCGACCGTGATCGCATGGATGCCGAACTCCTCGCGCACGGCGCGCTGGATGCGCTCCGCGATGGCGCCGATATGCGGCTCGGAAAGCCCGGTGCAGATCAGGTAGTAGTCGCCGATCGCGCCGTCCTGTTTGGTCATATCGAGCCGGAGAATGTGTTCCGCCTTGTGATCGTAGGCTTCCTTTTCGCACAGTTCGATCACGTCCGTCACTTTGAAGTTCATTCTCGGTTTTTTGGTTTCCTGTTCGTCGTTCATGGGGTTATTCTCCGTTTCTTTGAGGATAAAGTTTGTGTTCTTCGATGTAGTTCAGCACCGGACCCGGCAGAAAGTCCCGGCACGCGTCCGCGCCCCGTTCGAAAAGGCGCTGCCGAACGGCGGTCGAGCTGGGGTCGAACTCCGGCGCGCCCGCCAGGACCGAGCCGGACAGCTTTTCGAACAGCTCCGGCGGCCAGACCTTTTTCAGCAGGTCGAGGTCCGCCTCCGCGCCCGGCCTCGGGTACGCCAGAAACCGGTTTTCGCGCACAAGGCGTTCCGCCTCGTACCACAGGTGCAGCTGGTTCAGCGAATCCGTCCCGACCACCCACACGAAATGCTCCGCCGGGTAGCGTTTCTTCAGGACGTCCAGCGTGTCGACCGTGTAGGAGGGACCGGGGCGCTCCGCCTCGATCTCGCTCACGCTCATGCCCGGATGCCCCGCGATCGCCGCGCGGAGCATCGCCGCACGGTCCGCGAACGGCGCGGGCGCAAATCCGTCCTTGTGGGGCGGATGCGGCGCTGGCAGGAAGACGACGCGGTTCACACGTCCGGTTTTCAGCAGATAATCCGCAAGCCCGATGTGCCCGTTGTGAACGGGATCGAACGTGCCGCCGAAGACGGCTGTCAGGTTTTCTTCAGACATTCGGGCTCTTGGATTCGGGGTTCTTTTTTGCGGAAATCTCTCATACGCGCTTGCATTCGGGCAATCCCGCGCGTATTTTAAATGCACCCTTTAAACATAGCAGATTCCGCAAAAAAGACAAGCCGCAATCCGTTTTTTCATGAAAATCTCTTCTTTTCCCGGAGACATCCCGCAGACACCTATCTTCGCCGCCGCCTCGAAAACCGCCGCCGTGCTCCGCGCAGCCGGACACAAGGCGTATTTCGTGGGCGGAGCCGTCCGCGACCTCCTGCTCGGACGCACCCCGGACGACGTCGACGTGACCACGTCCGCGCGCCCGGAACAGATCCAGGCGCTGTTCGACAAGGCGATCCCCATCGGCGTGGCGTTCGGCATCATCACGGTCGTCGTCGACGGTATCCCGATCGAGGTCGCGACGTTCCGCGCGGAACGCGGCTACAGCGACGGACGCCGCCCCGACCATGTGGTCTACACGGACGACGAGGTCCTGGACGTGACCCGGCGCGACTTCACGATCAACGGACTCCTGTTCGACCCGGCGGAACGCACCGTGGTCGACTGCGTTGGCGGGCTCGACGACCTCCGCGCGGGCATTCTGCGCACCATCGGCGATCCCGTGGTCCGTTTCGGCGAGGACCACCTCCGCATCCTCCGTCTCGTCCGGTTCGCGTCGCGCCTCGGATTCGAGGTCGATCCCGCCTCGGAACAGGCGGCCGCCGGCGCGGCGGAAAAACTCCGTCTGATCGCCGCCGAACGCATCCGCGCCGAACTCGAAAAGATCCTGCTCTGTCCGCATCCGGCGGAGGGCTTCGAGATGCTCGCGCGGCTCGGCATCCTGCGGGTCGTCCTGCCGGAAGTCGACGCCATGCGCGGCGTGGAACAGCCGAAGCAGTACCACCCCGAGGGCGACGTCTTCGTCCACACCATGCTCCTGCTCCGTCACGCCGTCTGGCGCACCCCGGACCTCATGTGGGCCGCCCTGCTCCACGACGTCGGCAAGCCCGGCACGCAGACGTTCAAGGACGGCGTGCCGCATTTCTACGGACACGAGACGCTCGGCGCGGACATGGCGGCGGACATCCTCGCGCGCCTGCGTTTTTCATCCGCCTCCATCGACACGATCACCGCCGCCATCCGGCATCACATGCGGTTCGCGTCCGTCCACGCCATGAAGAAGGCGAAATGGATGCGGATCATCGCCGATCCGAATTTCCCGCTCGAACTCGAACTGCACCGCCTCGACTGCATCGCGTGCCACGGCC
>JAFSZN010000072.1 GCA_017455665.1 Lentisphaeria bacterium | reverse complement strand
TCACGCTCGACATGGACGCGATCCCGCTGGACGATCCGAAGACCTACGAGCTCATCAACCGCGGCGACACCGTGTCCGTGTTCCAGCTCGAATCCGGCGGCATGCAGGACCTCTGCCGCAAGTTCGGCGTGGAGAATCTTCTTCACATCATCGCTCTCGTGGCGCTTTACCGCCCCGGCCCCATGCAGTTCCTCGACACCTTCGTTGGCCGCAAGAAAGGCACCATCCCCATCGACTACGACCACCCGCTCATGGAGCAGTACCTGAAGGAAACCTACGGCATCATGCTCTACCAGGAGCAGATCATGCAGGTCGTGCAGGTGCTCGCCGGGTTCTCGCTCGGCCAGGCCGACATCCTCCGCCGCGCCATCGGCAAGAAGAAGATCAAGGACATGGAGGCCCAGCACGACAAGTTCGTCGAAGGCTGCGCGAAAACGAACGACATCCCGGCGGCCCAGGCGGAAAAGATCTGGGAAAACATCAAGAAATTCGCCGAATACGGCTTCAACAAGTCGCACAGCGCCGCCTACGCGCTGCTTTCCTACCGCACCGCCTACCTGAAGGCGAACTACCGCCCCGAGTTCATGGCGGCCGTGCTCACCAGCGAACTCTCCAACGCGAAAAAGCTCACGTTCCTCATCAACGAGTGCCGCACCACCGGGATCCGCATCCTGCCGCCTGACGTGAACACCAGCGACGTGAACTTCACCGTGGACGGCGACGCGATCCGATTCGGGCTCGGCGCGATCAAGGGGTTCGGACAGGGCATCTCCGCCACGATCATCGAAGCGCGCAAGGAAGGCCCGTTCACCTCGATGTCCGACCTGGCGGAACGCACCGAAGGGCTGAACGCCAAGGGGCTGGAAGCGCTCATCCGCTGCGGCGCGCTGGACTCCACCGGGCTCAAACGGTCCCAGCTCATCGCCATGATCGACCCATCGCTGACCGCCGCGGCAGCCGCCCGGCGCGACCGCGAATCCGGACAGGGCAGCCTGTTCGACCTGCTGGACGACCCGAAGGACGCCGGGCTGGAGGAACAGGCTCCGCCGGACATCCCGGAGTTCCCGGACAGCGAAATGCTGGAGGACGAGAAACAGCTCCTCGGGTTCTACGTCTCGGGGCATCCGCTTTCCTCCTCGAAAAAGACCATCGAGACCTTCTCCACCGCCAACCTCGCGGAGATCTCCCGGATGCCCGGCGACATCGGCGTCAAGTTCGGCGGCCTCGTGACCTCGGTCGCGAAGAAATACACCAAGAGCGACAGCAAGCCGTTCGCCATCGTCCAGATCGAGGACCTCACCGACACCATCGAGTGCGTCTGCTACAACCGCCTCTACACCGAGGTCAACGCCATGCTCGTCGAGGGCGCGAAGGTCTTTGTCCGCGCCGTCACCAAGAGAGGCGACGAGGAAGATGCCGAAGTCTCGCTCCAGCTGGAAGACGTGATCCCGCTGGAGGACGCCGCGTTCTACAACGCCAGGACGCTCCAGGTCAACCTCTTCGAGGACGACATGAAGCCCGACACCTGCGAGAAACTGCGCGGGCTGCTCGCGCGCCACGCCACGCCGCCGCCCGAGCTCTTCCCCGCCGGAGCGGGAGCGGACGACGGGGAAAGCGTTCCGAAACGCAAAGGCGCGAAGCAGAAACAGGGTCCGGAGCCTGTTCCGGTGCTCATCTGCGCCGCCACGAAGGACCGCCTGGCGGCATTCATCGAACTGCCGCAGTCCGTCCGCGTCTACGTCTCCAGAGGGCTCCTGAACGAACTCGACGCGCTGCTCGGGGAAAACCACTACACGGTCAAGCCGAACGACGAAGTCCCGCAGCCGCGCCGCCAGTGGCGCCGGGACAAGGAATCCGAACCGGCTTCGGCATAACGCTCCCGGAGGGAACCACCATGACCAGCACGATCCGCACCCGACTGCTTCTTCCTTTCTGCACGATCCTGTTCGCCGCGTCCGGCGTCCTCCTTCATGCCGCCCCGGTCAAAAAGCTCCCGGACGAGCCGGAGGAATCCTCATCCGTTGTGAAAAAGCTCCCGGACGAGGAGGAAAAGGCATCCGCCGAAGCGGAAAAAGACGCGAAAGCGGAGGAAAAGAAACCCGCGAAGACCGAAGCTGAGGCGATCAGGGAGATCACGGAGCGCCTCGACAGGATGATCTATCCGTACAAACCGCTTCAGCGCAGCCGCGAACCGATCCTGAACCGCGCGCTTTCCGACGACGTCGTCCCGTCGTGGCGCCTGATCTATGTGAAGCCCTTCGACAAGCCGCAGGGCGCGGAGCAGGATGAGGCTGAGGCAACGGCGGAAGACGACGAGGAAGACGTGAAAGAGGACTTCGCGGCGATCACGCTGATCCCGCTCAAATCCATCCGCCTTTCCAACGCGCTGCGCCTCAGCGCCGTCGGGAAGCCGGAGGAAACGATCCTCCAGCCGCTGTTCTTCACGAAGTACGGGATCATGTGGCGCAAGCTCCAGACACAGTACGAGAACTTCACGCTCTATCTCGGCGCGACGGAGGATTTCCACGTGTTCGCTTCGGCAAACATCAGCGTCATCTACACGCTGTTCCGCAACGTCAGAATGAGCGGCGGCACCGACCTGATCTCCCTGCTTGTGGACTGTTTGGACATTGAGGACGAAGAGTATTTCACGAACAGGTTCGCGCTCGTGCATCTGGCGGAATTCAGGGACGCCTCGATCCCCGCCCTGCAGCGCGCCATCAAACGCATCGCGGCCTCGGGCCAGCCGCCGATCCAGCAGTTCCTCGGCCTCACGAACATCGCCTCGCCCAAGGCGCTCGAACTGCTCAACGAAGCGTCGGATTCCGAGGACGACCAGATCCGGGACGCCGCGTTCACGGCGATGATCGGGATGCCGTCCGTGTACAAGGAACTGAAGCACTCGTATGTCCGCATGGTCGAAACGCGCGAAAAGGTATGGCCCGGATTCGCAGCGTGCGACCTCCTCGGCTGCGCCAAGGAGCTTTCCCCGCTGCTCGACGCCTACTACGCGAAGCCTCGGTCCGTGTCGGAATTCGAGACCGTCGCCCGCGCCCGCTGGCTGCTGAAAGACCCGGACCTGAACCTCGTGCACACCAGGGCGCTGAACGAGATCACCATCGCGTCCATCCGCGGCGGCGAGATCGCAAACTCCCCGCAGTACCGCAACGTGCAGGAGACGGACGCCACCCGCAACGCCCGCCTTCAGGTCGAGGACGAGAAACGCATCGCATCCGCGAAGGAAGCCATCCTGAAAGCGCCCCAGACCGACCTCAGCGTCTGCGCCGGGATCGAACTCGCCATGTTCACGACCAAGGACAAACGCGTTTCCACGCAGTACATCAGCCGCGTGAACAGGGTCGGCATCGACATCCTCCGCGCGCTTCCGCGCCAGGAGATGCTCCGTTATCTGGACGCCATGATCCGCTACAACAATTCCGTCCCGGAGGCGGAAAAGCTGTCGGACATCCGCGCCAGAGTAGGAAAGTGAACTTTTTTTCGTGTGATTTAGATATTTACCTAAAAAATCTTTCCACCGCGTTTGAAAAATAAAAAACAGCGTGTAAAGTATTAAGATAATTTATGTACTTCAACCACTATCAAAACCATCAGGAACGAAGCGAATGATTCCCGTTGTCATCACTGGCCGTGGTCTGATCACCCCGATCGGGCTGAGTCTGGCCGAAAATTTGGAGTCGCTGAAAACCGGAAAAAACGGGATCACGCAGGTTCCGTACTGGCATGAACTCAACCTGGACTCGCAGGTCGCCGGCGTGGTGAATCTCGAAGGGTTCGAATGTCCCGCTTTCGACCGCAAACAGATCCGTTTCATGACGCAAAGCGGCGTCATGGCGGTGGCAGCCGCATACGAAGCCATCACCGAGGCAGGCTACACCATGGAAACGCTGCCCGGCTCGAAAATGGCGGTGATCACCGGCTGCGGCGGCAGCAGCTACGCCGAGTATTACAAATCGGTCATGACGTACGAGCGGACTCATTCGACGCGCAAGATCTCCCCGTTCAGCATCCCGCGCATCATGCCGTCGTCCGCCGTCGCCAACCTCTCGCTGGTCTACAAGATCGGCGGCGAAAGCTACGACGTCAGCTGCGCCTGCACCAGCGGCGCTGTGGCGCTCATCCAGGCGATCCGCCTGATCCAGTCCGGCGCGTACGACATCGTCATGGCGGGCGGCTGCGAGGAACTCTGCTGGCAGCAGGCGCTCGGGTTCGGCGCGATGCACGCGCTGTCGCACAACTTCAACGACGAGCCGGAAAAGGCAAGCCGTCCGTTCGACAAGCAGCGCACCGGATTCGTGCTTTCCGAGGCCGCCGGCATCATGATCCTGGAGAGCGAAGCCCACGCGAAGGCGCGCGGCGCGAAGATCCGCGCACGGGTCAGCGGCTACGCCTGCAACAGCAATGCCTGCGACATGGTCGCCCCCAGCCGCGAAGTCTCCGCGGCGGTCATGCGCGACGCCATCGCGAACGCCAAACTCAAGCCCTCCGACATAGACTACGTCAATACGCACGGCACGGGCACCCCGGTCGGCGACCCCGTCGAAGTCGACGCCCTGAAGGCCGTGTTCCATGAACATGGCGCGTCCCCGATGATCAACAGCACCAAGTCCCAGACCGGGCACCCGATCGGAGCCGCCGGCGCGATCGAGCTGATCTTCTGCACGCAGATGATGGAGCATTCCTTCGTCAGCCCGTCCGTCAACGCGGACGACATCGAGGAATCCATGGCGTGGGCGGACATCGTGCGCACGCCGCGCATGAACGTCCCCATCCGCCACGCGCTCAGCAACAGCTTCGGATTCGGCGGCACCAACGCCGCGATCATCGTTTCCCGCGACGACGCCTGAGGTTCGTTTCATGCCCCCCGAGCTGTATCCGCCGGGTGCGGCCGTCATGGCGCCCATTGCCGGGCACACCGACATCCCGTTCCGCCGCATGATACGGCGGTTCGGCTGCCGCCATGCGTTCACCGAAATGATCGACGCCGGTTCCCTCGTGTTCCAGGGGGAGAAGACGCTCCGGCTCGCGCAGCGGGGTTCCGACGCGGGCTTTCTCGGCATCCAGCTGGTCGGGTCCGACCTCCCCACGCTCGAACGCGCCGCCGAACTCATCAACGGCATGGATTTCGACGTGCTGGATTTCAACCTCGGATGCCCCGCGCCGAAAGTCGCCCGCAAATGCGAGGGCATCCGATTCGCGCTGGAGGACCCGGACGGAGCGGTCCGCGCGTTCGAGACGCTCGTTTCCGCCTCGCGCCTGCCCGTTACCGCCAAGACGCGCATCCAGGACGAATCCGACCCCGCGCCGACCGTGGCGTTCTGCCGCCGCCTGCGCGACGCGGGCGCGAAATCCATCACGATCCACGGCCGCCTCATGCGCAATTTCTATTCCGGGCCGGTCTTTTACGGGATCATTTCCGCCGTCCGCGAATCGCTCGACATCCCGGTGGTCGCCAACGGCGGCGCGATGGACGGCGCGTCGTTCCGTACGCTGCTGCACGAAACGGGGTGTTCCGCCGGCATGGTCGCGCGCGGCGCGCTCGGCAATCCGTGGATCTTCCGGGAGATCGTCGATCCGTCCGCGCCTCCGCCGGACGTGGCGGAGTTCACGGAGACGATCCGCGTGTACATGGAGGACATGCTGGACTGCTACGGGCCGCGGTTCGCGTACGTCGTGGCGCGCAAATCCCTGCTGGAGTTTCTGCGCGGACGCGGCTACCCAGGCGCACTCCGGGCGTCCATTTCGTACCTGGATTCCGCCGACGCCCTGAAGAGGCTGCTCGACGTGGTCGCGGCGGGCCCGACCGAACGCTACCTGGAGAATCTGAGCCTGCATCCCGAGTCCGTCGAACGGAAACTCGTCCGCAGCCATTCGTAAAAAGGGGAAAAGAAAAAAACGCCGAAGCGGTTCAGCCCCGGCGTCTGGCGGCGACTGCGCGCCGCATGTCCATGTCGTCCTGCTTGCGGCGGAGCGTCTCGCGTTTGTCGCCGAACGTCTTGCCGCGCGCGAGTCCGAGCTCGACCTTCACGTGCATGCCCTTCAGGTACATCTTCAGGGGGATGAGCGCGTAGCCCTTTTCCTTGACCTTGTTTGCGAGGCGCAGGATCTCCTTCTTGTGCATCAGGAGCTTGCGCGGGCGCTTCGTCTCGTGGTTGAACCGGTTGCCGAACGCATACAGCGAGATGTGGATGCCGTAGGCGAGGAGTTCGCCGTTCTCGATCCGGGCGAAACAGTCCTGCAGCTGGACGCTGTGGCCGCGGCAGCTCTTGACCTCGGTCCCGACGAGCACGATCCCCGCCTCGCAGGTCTCGATGATCTCGTAGTCGTGGAACGCCTTGCGGTTGCGCGCGATGACGGGATCGCCGCTGTTTTTGTCTTTGCTTTTTGCCGAGGCCATTGTGCGTGTCCGGTTCGGTTGTCGTTATGTGTGCAGGAATTTCGCCGCTTTCGCGCGGAATTCCGCCTGTTTCGGGTAGTTCGCGCCGGTCAGCCCGAGCGAAGCGATCGCCTTCTGCTGTTCGGCGGTCAGGCCGGACGGGATTTCCACGAGGATGCGGACGATCTGGTCGCCGCGCGCGCCGCCCTTCAGTGCGGGCACGCCCTTGCCGCGCAGACGCAGCATCGTGCCGTTCTGCGTGCCGGGCGCGATTTTCATGCGTGTGCGACCGGACACGGTCGGCACGTCCACGACGCCGCCCTGAAGCGCGCATTCGAGCGTGATCGGCAGTTCGCAGATCAGGTCCTGCCCCTTGCGTTCGAATACGGCGTGCGGGCGCAGTCCGATGATGACGTACAGGTTGCCCGCCGGGCCGCCGCCCGTGCCGGGCTCGCCCTGCCCCGCGACGCGCAGCTTGGAGCCTTCGTCGACTCCGGGCGGAATATGGATCTGAAGTTCCTTGTCCACGCGCATCACGCCGCGTCCGCCGCAGCGTTTGCACGGATGCACGATCACGCTGCCGGTGCCGCGGCATGCCGGGCACGGTTCCTGCTGCTGGAAGAACCCCTGGCCGGACACGATGAAGCCCGAGCCGCCGCAGGACGGGCAGGATTTGCGCGTGGAGCCGGGTTCCGCGCCGGAGCCGCCGCACGCGGAGCAAGCCTCGTCCTTGGCGAGGCGTATCTTCTTGTCCGCGCCGAGGATGGCGTCCTCGAGGTCGATCTCCACGCGGCAGTTCAGGTCTGCGCCCTTGCGTGCGCCGGACGCCGACCGCCGCCGCGCGCCGCGTCCGCCTCTCATGCCGCCGAGCAGGTCGTCGAACGAGAATCCGCCGTCGCCTCCGCCGAACACCTGGCTGAAGATGTCGCGCGGATCGGAGAAGCCGTTGAAATTGAAGTTGGACGAGGAGAATCCGCCCGGACCGCCGCCTCCGCCGAAACCGCCCGCGCCGGGGCCGTAGCCCTGGCCTCCGGTCCGTTCGAAGAGATCGGGCCCGAACTGGTCGTACTGCTTGCGCTTCTTGTCGTCGCTGAGGACTTCGTAGGCGCGGGAGACTTCCTTGAACTTCTCCTCGGCGGCCTTGTCCCCAGGGTTCTTGTCCGGATGGTATTTGACGGCGAGCTTGCGGTACGCCTTCTTGATCTCGTCCGCGGACGCCGTTTTGGATATTCCAAGTATGTCGTAATAATCCTTTGCCATGTATGTTACCTCAAATTGCCTGAATAGGATGACCCGCCGGCGGCATCCGGTCTCCCGGAGCTCCCGGCGGATCCGGCTTGCTTACTCCTTGTCCGTCTTTTCCGCGTCTTCGGCGGCGGATGCCGGGCCGGAGCTGACCACGACCGACGCCGGCTTAAGCAGACGCGTGCCGCACTGGTAGCCGCGGTTCCACTGGCGGATCACGATGCCGTTCGGCACGGTGTCGGACGGTTCCTCGGCGACCGCCTCGTGCAGGGCGGGATCGAACGGCTTTCCGACCGCGTCGATCACGGTGATATCGAGGTCGGCGAACGCCTTGTCGAATTCCTTCTGGATGATGTCCATGCCCTGAAGCAGCGATTCGAGCGAGCTGGATTTCCCGGCGGCGGCCACGGCCATCGTGAAATGGTCGAAGACCTGGAGGAACGGGAAGACGGTGTCCTGCGTGGTGTTGTAGCGCACGTTCTCCATCTCCTTGGCGAGGCGCTTGCGCTGGTTGTCCATCTCGGCGAGGGCGAGGAGGCGGAGACGCTCCGCCTCTTTCAGCTTTTCCTCGGTCTCCCTGAGCTTGGCTTCCAATTTTTCGATTTTGGCGCATTCCGCCTCGTACTCGAAGTTCGCGTCCGCCATCTTGGACGCCGCGGCCTGCATCGCCTCATCGAACGCCGCCTCGCCTTTCGGCTCCATGGTCGGCATTTCGCGCGCCTCGGCGGCCGCGTCGGCCTCTATTTTTTCGGCATGGTCGATACCGTGTTTCTTGTTGTGCATGATCTCTCTCCGGATTCAGAAATAATTGACGTTTTAATATAGCGTGCGAATCGTTTTTTTCAACCTTTGTCCGCGCACGTGAACTGAAGTTCGCCGTCTTTTTTCACGCCGACGGTCAGGAGCATCCCTTCGTGAAGTTCGCCGGAGATCAGCATCCGCGAAAGCGGCGTCTCCAGGTCGTTCACGAGAACCCGTTTCAGCGGACGCGCGCCGAATCTCGGATCGTAGCCGCGTTTCGCAAGCACCGTGCGCGCCTTCGGGGTGACTTCGAGCGCCACGCCCTGCTTGTTCAGGCGTTCGCGGAGCAGCGCGATCTGGATGTCGAAGATGGATTCGATCTGTTCGAGCTCCAGCGGCTTGAAGAGCAGGATGCCGTCGATTCGGTTCAGGAATTCCGGGCGGAACTGCGCATGCAGGAGCTTGTCGATCTCGGGGCGCGTCTTCTCCACGTCGCCGCCGCACTCCAGCAGCAGGTCGCTGCCCAGGTTCGACGTCATGATGATGATCGTGTTCTTGAAGCTCACGGTGCGTCCGTGCGAATGGGTCAGCTGGCCGTCCTCGTGGATCTGCAGGAACAGGTTGAACACGTCCGGATGC
>JAFSZN010000071.1 GCA_017455665.1 Lentisphaeria bacterium | reverse complement strand
CGCGAGCTCGTCCTGAAGCGCATGAAGAACCACATCGAGGGCGTCATGAAGCACTACAAGGGCAAGGTCGACGCGTGGGACGTCGTGAACGAGGCGTTCAACGAGGACGGCACGCTCCGCAATTCGAGATGGAAACAGATCGTCGGCGACGACTTCATCGAGAAGGCGTTCGAGTTCGCGCGCGCCGCCGATCCCTCCGCCAAGCTCGTCTACAACGACTACAACGCCTACAATCCCTCGAAGCGCGACGGCATCGCCAAGCTCGCGAAGGAACTGAAGAAGAAGGGGCTCATCGACGCTGTCGGCATGCAGGCCCATTATCTGATCGACTACCCGTCCACGAAACTGATCGAGGACGCCATCAAAAAATACGCCGACGCGGGCGTGATGGTCATGGTCACGGAAATGGACGTCGACGTCCTGCCGCGCTCCAACGGACGGGTCACCGCGGACATTTCCGCGACGCAGGAGTACCAGGAGAAGAACAACCCGTACACGAAGGGACTCCCCGACGAAGTCAACAAGAAGCTCGCCGACCGCTACGAAGACATCTTCAAAGTCTTCCTCAAGCACAGCAAGGTCATGTACTCCGTGACCGTCTGGGGCCTCGACGACGGCACCAGCTGGCTCAACGGATTCCCGGTCCGCGGCCGCACGAACCACCCCCTGCTCTTCGACCGTCAGCTGAAACAGAAGCCGTGCTACGACGCGCTCGTCAAGCTGAAACAGCCGCAGGGATTAAGGAAGTGATCTTCCGGCGTTTTCCGCCTGACATCAGCAACACGTTTTCGCCCCGGATCGCAGCAGGTCCGGGGCGTTTTGCATTTCCGGCTCCTCGCGGCCAATATTTTATCGTCCGGAGGAAAACGGGACGTCTAATATGGATTCTTCCGATTGACGGAAGTATTTCAGCATCAATTCATTGATGGAGACCGAAGGCTCTTTGGAATAGCCGATTTCCGGGATGCGATCATACTCTTTGATCCGTTTTTCAGGATTCAGCCACGGCCGGAAAGATTCCATAAGTTCCGCCGCGAAAACCATATTCTCCTGCATCGCCTCCCACGGCGGTTCCTGTTCGGCGGTGTACAGACGGTGCGTCGTCGCGAAACAGCGCCGGACGGATTCGATCTTTGTCAAGGAAACGGGCAGTCTTTCGGAAAAAGGGAACAGATAGTTCAGATAACAGATCCGACGAAACGGATTCCGTTTCTTCTGCTGCGCGGCCCGTATCAATTCATCAAGCTGCGCGATGACGCGTGAGAAGTTCGATTTGTAATTCGCATCGTAGAACGCCTTTCCCTCCGCCCATGTGAAGTTGTCGCCGTCCCTCGCCTGAGCGCAAAGCCGCCGCTGTTTCTCCAGATAGATCAGCAGAAGATACAAAGCGGCGCTGTTGACCGAAACGACCGGTTCGCCCTGATTCATCATGCCTCCTGATATGCTCTCGTTTGCTGCGGAAACACCCGGCCTTCGTCTGAGGTCAGAAACCGTCGAAAAACCCTTTTTTCGCGCCGAGAACCTTCAGCGCTTCGGGATCGTTTTTGAAGAGTTCTTCCAGTCCGGCGTCGATCTTGACGGATTTGCCTTGTTCTCGGTCAAAGACTGTTTTTTCGTCCGTAACATCGGTGCGTGCGCCATATTTCAGCAGGAGCTTCGCTGTCTCATAATGCTTGTGGAGCAAGGCAATATACAGAGCGGACGATTGGCGCGGATGTTTGGTGTCTCCGGGCGTTTTGGGGAAATCCGGCACGAACCCGTGCTTCAGGAGCAAATCCATGATTTTGGTTTGGCCTCCGTGGGCGGCGATTTCAACAGGATAATGCTCGCCCGCGCGGCGGTAATCGTCAGGCGAAACCTTCACTCCGTGTTCGAGCAGCAGTTCCGCCATTTCCAGATGACTGTCCGACAGGGCATGCATGATCGGCTTGCTGCGGGAGACTTTGTCCGCCTCGTTGACGTCCGCTCCTGCGTCGAGATATTCCTTCACCAACTCAAGGTCGTTCCACATGATCGCCGCCCAGAACGGCTTTTTGAATCCGCGCGCTTCCAGCATGTCCACCATTTCCTGCGTTCCCTGCAGGTACGCATTGAACCTGGGGGTGCGGGTGGAAACCGAGTTTTCAGGTTTCTCCGGGTCCAGCCCTTTTTCCAGGAAGAACTTGAACGCGTCGGTGTTCCGGTACAGCGCGGCATAGTTGAAACACTTGTCCCAGTCTTCCCCGGACATCCGGTCGCGGTATTCCCAAAAAAGAGGAAGGAGATGTTCCTGTTTGGACAGCATCAGACCGCTGATGTTCTTCTCCTTGAATTTCGCACCGGCGGCGAGCAGTGTCTTCACCGTCTCCGTGTGGGGGAAGCCATCTTTAGGGGAGAGCGCGTATTCCAGCAGGGTTTTCCCCGCAACGCCTCCGCCGGTCGGTTCGATCGGCGTGTTGACGGCCGCCCGGTTCTCCTCGTCCTCCAGCGCCTTCTTCAACTCGTCCGCATTGCCTTCCCGGACCAGCGTGAACAGCGACGGTCTGGTTCCAGCCTGGATCCTGCCCATGATCTCGGGATCGACCTTGATATTCTGCTCCAGAAGATACTCCAGAACGGTCTTTCCATTCGGGATTTTCTGATTGAAGTCGAAGCCGTTCTTCACAAGCAGATCGAATACGGTTTTGTTATTCGTCCTCGCTGCATCCGCGACGCAGGCCGCCCCCCTTTCCGTGGGGATCGCCGCGGCTCCGCCGTGGTTCAGCACGAACTCGAAGATTTTGTTTTTCCGTTCAAGAAAATACTGGTCCCGGTATTGGGGAGACTGCTCAATCGCGCGAGACAACAGAGGCACCTGCACCTTGCTGGTTCCCATTGTTGCGTTTACGTTGAAATCGAGGTCCTTTCCCTCGCACAGCTTGAGTAGATCCTCGTACTTCGCACTAATAATCAAATCTTCTACAAGTTTGATTTCCTCTGGTGTCTTCGGGAAAGTCTCGCCCGACTGCTGTTTCACATCCTCAATTCGCTTGTCCAGCGCATCCTGTCTAGCCTGCTCTGCCGCAATCTTGCGCTCGGCTTCCTGCTTATCCCATGCCAGCTGGATTTTCTGACGCGTTTTGTCGGCATTTGTCTTCCTTCTTGTGTTGGAAGCGGCGTCCGGCTTCGGCACGTCCAGCAGCGCAGCCAGATCGGGATTCCCTTTCCAAGACTCTCCATCGCCGATGCGGACGTATGCGATCTGCAGCCACGCGTATTTCGGAGAATGATCTTTGAGCTTGAAGACATAAAAAGAATGCTCCGATTCGTCTTTCAGAATGTAATAGGGATTTGGGCTCATGCGCTGCGGGTTCTTCGTCGCATCTTTTTCAGGGAAAATCCCCGTCGACAGGATCGATTTGATCTCGCTTTCCGACAGGACGATGATCTCCACTTTCCGCATGTCGATCTCGCCCATCATGCTGAAATCGAGTTCCGCCGTGCCTTTTTCCTGATTCTGCTGAGCGGAAACCTCCTCCAAATCTTGAAGAGAGGTGATCCTTCTGATCGGAATCCATTTCATTTTCCCTGTAGCAAAGGAGAAACGGAATCTGCCCGCATTTTCGGCGTCGGACGGAGGATTCAGTTCGAAATCAGCTGTCTTGACGCCGGTCAGCGCGCATGAGGTCAGGGATGCGGCGAAAGCAAGCATTGCGCCGCTGAGGATCGCGGCGATGGTGCTGAGAGATTTGCGTTTCATGTTATTTCTCCTTGGGAATTGGTGTTGCTGATTCCGGTTCGGTCATTTTCAAGGGTACCTCTGTTCATTCAGTCGGATGGATTTTCAGCAAACAGGCAAACAGGACGATGCAGGAAGATTTGAGTGTGGCTACCTGAAGGTAACCACCGAAAATCTTCCCAATCGGGATTTGCCTGGAGGCGAAAAGCCGCCGAATCCAATTAATAGAGGTGCCCTCAAACATTACAATATCATAATATCATAAAAAATCAAGAAGAAAAAGCGTGTTTGCAAAAAAAAAAGGAAACTTTCTGTTTGGCGCGCCTCAAAAAACGCGATCATGACTGCCGGATAATCACCCTGTCCAACAGTCAGGATCCGGACACGATTCGGGCGCCGGGGGCTGGGGATGAGCCGGGGACGCCCGGGATTCCGTCCTTTTTTACGGGGTACCGAAAAAGGGTTATCCCTTCAGATTCTTTCGGGCGGCGGCGTTGTTCGAGATGACCGTCGCCACGGTCGGGCACGTTTCCATGTCCGGGCAGACGCCGCAGGTCTCAAAGCCTTTTTTCATGGCGCACCGGCGGATCTGGCACAGCTGATCGCAGTACACGGTCTTCCTGCCGTCGGCGCGGCAGCCCTCGCAGTCGATCTGTTCCGGCAGGATGGTGATTTGGTTCAGCTCGGACCACAGTTTCGCGGTCTTCTCGCGCAGCGCCCGGTCGTCATGGATGGTGGCGAGATACGCGTCGCACTTCTCGCAGTCCAGGCCGCAGTATGCGATCATGGTCTTCATGCGGCATCTCTCCGGGTCACTTCACGAAATACGTCTTCAGCGGCGGGAAGCCGTTGAAGCAGACGGCGCAGTAGCTGGCGGTATAGGCTCCGGTCGTGAGCCAGTAGACGCGGTCGCCGGGCTTGATGTCGCTCGGGAGCGCGTTGCGGAATTTCTCGTACATGATGTCCTGGCTGTCGCAGGTCGGCCCGGCGATCACGAAGTTGTCGGACGGCTTGCCCTCGGCGTCGCTGTAGAGCGGATACTTGATGCTTTCGCCGATGGTCTCGATGAGGCCGTTGAAGAGGCCGGTGTCGAGGTAGACCCACTTGTCGACGCCCGCCTGGGATTTCTTCGAGACGAGCACGACCTCGGTCACGAGCACGCCGGACTCCGCGACGAGCGAACGCCCCGGCTCGAGGATGACCTCGGGAAGCCCGTTGGGGAAGTCCTCGTTCAGGTAGCGCGTGATCTCCTCGGAGTAGACGCGCGGCGTGCTGGTCTTCGAGATGTATTTGACGGGGAAACCGCCGCCCATGTTCACGAGGTTGAGCTTGATGCCCTGCCCCGCGAGGTAGTCGAAGATGTAGTGGACCTTCGAGATCGCGGAGTCCCACGCGCCGATGTCGCGCTGCTGGGACCCGACGTGAAACGACACGCCGCACGGGTTCAGCCCGAGCTCCTTCGCGAGCACGATCAGGTCGATCGCCAGGTCGGGATGGCACCCGAACTTGCGCGAGAGCGGCCATTCCGCCGTCTCGCCGCCCTCGGTCAGGATGCGGCACGCCACGCGCGAACCGGGCGCGTACTGCGCGAGGTTGCGGATGTCGGATTCGCTGTCGGTCGTGAAGAGCCGGACGCCCTTGCCGTAGGCGTAGGCGATGTCGCGCGCCTTCTTGATGGTGTTGCCGTAGCTGATGCGGTCGGGCGAAACGCCGAGCGCGAGGATCTGGTCGAGCTCGTAGACGGACGCGATGTCGAAGCAGGAGCCCATGTCGCGCAGGATCGTCAGGACCTCCGGCGCCGGGTTCGCCTTCACGGCGTAGTAGATGTGCGCGAACGGGTACAGATTGCGGAGCGCCTCGTAGTTGCGGCGGATGATGTTCAGGTTGACGACCAGGAACGGGGTCTCCCGGCGGTCCATTTCCGCTTTCATCAGCGCCCAGTCGTCGTGGCTGTAGTAATCGTACACATCCTTCAGCATGCTTGCCGTGTCCTTCCAGTTGAACTTGTTGTACCGTACTGCCTGCTTGGTTCCAGCGCGGCGTGTCAGACAGCCGGAGCCGTTTACGAACGCGGTTCCGGACGATTCAGGTTCGGCAGTTGACTACGGAGGACGTGTCCCGGGAAACGATGCGAATGTATGGTGCAATCAACCTTTTGAGAAAGCGAGTATACAATGTATCACGTTTCGCGCATCATGCAAACGCAAAACCGGACAAAACATCAAAAAACTGCAAAAAAACACGCCGCGCGGAAAAAATACGGAAAAAGACGCGGACGGAACACGTTTTCCGCTTGAAGAAAACACATTTATGCTGTAAATTATTGAAGTAGTCTCAGCGTTTTTTTCCGGCGCGTCCGGGAAAACGCGCGTGTCCACACATTCACCACACAAACGGTCCCGAAATGTCTCAATATCTCTTCGCGGGCATGGACAGTTACGATACGCCCGAGTCCAGCCGCTGTTCCCTCGCGTTCCACCTCTGGCTTCACAGCCGCTGGTATTTCTATCAGAGCAATTTCATGACGTTCATCCAGTGCGGCAACACAGCCTCGCACGGCAAGCTCGACAAGGATGGCCAGATCATGTATTCCTCCCGGAACATCCGCCTGATCGAGCGCTGCGGCGGCCGCATCCACATCCGCGGCCTGAACCACCTGCGCGACCTCGGCGGCAAGCCGGTCGTGATCGTCGGCAACCACATGAGCCTGCTGGAGACGGCCGTGCTCCACGCGATCATCCGCGAATATATCGACTTCTCGTTCGTCGTGAAGAAATCCCTGCTCGACGTGCCGTTCTTCCGTCACATCCTGCTGTCCTTCCACGCGATCCCGGTCGGGCGCACCAATGCCCGCGAAGACCTGCGCACCGTCCTCACCGAGGGCAAAAAGATGCTCGAATCCGGGATCTCCATGATCGTTTTTCCGCAGTCCACGCGCACGGATACGTTCGATCCGTCGCAGTTCAATACCATCGGCATCAAGCTCGCGAAATCCGCGGGCGTCCCGGTCCTGCCCATGGCGCTGAAGACCGACTTCCTTTCCACGGGGAAATACCTGCGCGACCTCGGTCCGCTCCACCCGGAGCGCCCCGTCCGGTTCGAGTTCGGCCCGCCGATGGAAGTCGCGCAGAACAGCCACGAGACGCACCAGTAGACCATCGACTTCATCCAGGGGTGTTTCGACCGCTGGGCCGAAGAGGACAAGGCAGCGAAACAATAATCCGCCTCACCTCAAATCAGGGCATAAAAAAAGCTTCCCTCCGGATTTGCTCGCGGCAGGGAAGCTTTTTTGTCGGTGCGTTTTCCGAACCGGCTCAATTGCCGGACTCGAACGCCTCGTGATAAGTCATGTTGCAGAGGCCTTCCGGGCGGACGGACGACACGCGCGTGAAGTTCCTGCCCTCGGGCATCACGCGCACCTGGAAGGTGGCGGGCGCGAGCGTGGTGTCGAAAAGCATCACCTTCAGCGTCACGGGCAGAAGCTCCCTCTTCGCCGCGGCGATCTCGTCCTGCCTCACGGGGAAGAGCAGCCGGTAGTATCTCAGCGGGGACGATTTCTTGATGGTCCACTTCTCGACGTCGACGGAGTACCCGTCCGCGCCCTCGGCCACCGCGAAGCACGGATAGGTGCCGTTTTTGCCGACGATCTCGTAGTCGAACCGGCTGATGCTGCGGCCGTTGTCCAGCTTCACGATCAGCTCGATCCACGCCGGATTCTCGATCGCGGGCTGGTCGAACTCGGATTCGACGTCGAACGACGGTTTCTGCTTGCTGATCTCGGCGGAAAGGATCGTGCCGGCGCGGAACGGCACGGCGGTGATCCTGTCGGAAGTCTGCGTCGCGGGCGCGGCTGCCGTCGCGGTCGTCGCGGCGGGTGTCTGTGCGCCGGCGAGGAACGGCACGGATGCCGCGGTCAGCACGGCGGCGAACAAAATGGAACGGAAACGAAGCATGTTTTCAAAAACTCCTGTTTCTGGATCGTGGTCGCATACAAAAAAAACAGACGCATCCGCCGGAACAGAACACGGCGGTTTTCCTGTTTTCGGATTGTTT
>JAFSZN010000007.1 GCA_017455665.1 Lentisphaeria bacterium | reverse complement strand
TGTGTCAGCATGATGCCCTTCGGCATCCCGGTCGAGCCGCTGGAGAAGAGCAGCACGGCGTCGTTCATGCTGTCGCGCCACGTCTTCGGCGCGTACTGGCACATCAGCAGACGCGAGGGAAGCAGGATGGCGTCGAGGATCGCCGTGTACTTGATGCTCTTCGTGATGTACGGGCGGATGTCCTCCAGCAGGAACATCTCGGGCGTCGGCTTGAGTTTCAGCTTGTCGAGAAATTTCCGGCTTGTGAGGATGAGCTTGATGCCTGCCTTCTCGATGGACGCCTGGCGCACCGCCTCGCCCACGGAGTAGTTCAGGATCGCCGGGATGCGGTCGGCGAACAGCACGCCGTAGAGCACGATGGCGGCGTTCACGCAGTTCGGCAGGAGCACGCCGATGTATTTGCTGTCGTTTTTCTCGTCCAGCTGCCGGATCACGCGCGAGAAGATCAGCGCCGTGATGAGCGTGTCCAAGTCCTTCGGCCCCTGCTTGTCCGCGTCCTTGTACATGCAGTGGAACGGATGGCGGCGCACCTGGCGCGCGAAGGCGTAGTGGATGGTGCGTTCGCTCGGGAAGCCCTCGCTCTCCACGTCCGCGCCCATTTCGGAGATGAGCTGGCGGAGCTGGAACGGCGTGATGTCCGGGCTGATGCGCTTGCCGATCGCCACCGCCACCGGGATCGGGAACTGGCGCGGCATGATGAAGTGGAACCGGCCTTTGTAGTACGGGAACATACTGCCCCAGAGCATGCCGATGCGGACCGGCAGGACCGGCACGTCGCGGTCGGCGGGAAGAATGCGCGAAAGCCCCTTCTTGAACCGCAGGATCAGGCCGTTGCCGGACACGCCGCCCTCGGGGAACATGCAGATCAGCTCGCCGTCCTGAAGCAGCTGCTTCGTCCTCTGCATGAACGCCTGCATCTTCTTCGGGCCGGGACCGGGCACCTCGATCACGCCCATCCGGCGGAAGAGCGGGCCCCAGAACTTCATGTGGTAGAACTCCGTGTGCATCATGAAGTGGATCTTCCGCTTCGTGATCGCCATCATGATGAACGAGTCGAAGATCGAAACATGGTTCGCGACGAAGACCGCCGGGCCCGTCTTCGGAACATTTTCCTCCCCGTCGAACCGCTCCACGAAGCACGTGTGGCGCAGGATCATGATGATGAACTTGAAGACCTCGTACGGGAAACAGGCCAGCAGGACGGCCCACACGAGAAGGACCGCCGCAAGACAGCTCAGGACAATAAGCAGTGTATTCAAAGGAGGGGACTCCTGAAGATCGTTGGCAATGGTTGAAGTTTCCGAACACGGGATCCGGCCGCACGGATTTCATGCGCCGGTCTGATATATCTATATAATATATCACACTCCGGCCCCGGAATCAACCCGGATTCGCAATTATTTTGCCGCCGAACTGTCTAAAAACGCCAGATGGATCGTCTTCGTGCGCTTTTTCCCGAGCAGCGCGCTGTATTCGATTTCCAAAGACATGCGCGGCGAGTCCGGCGTCCCGAAATGCTCCACCGCGAATTCGATGTCCTTCGGATCGTCCGAAACGGCAAGCCCGCCGCACCGTCTCAGCGTCGGGCCGAGGCGTTCCACCTCGCCGCGGTTGTCCCAGATGCACCCCTGCGGATGTCCCGGCGCATAGTGCCGCATCAGCCCGGACGCCCATGCATCGCCGATCATGATTTCCAGCGGACGTCCCGTTTTTTCCTCGTACAGCCGCGACACGTCCGCCGCGAACCGTTTTGCGGGGAAATTCTTCCTGTTGGTGGAATGTACCGCCCCGGCGACAGCGACCCCGACCAGGCATGCGATGAAGAACGCTGTGACTTCCAGCCGGAACCACCATGCCTGCTTCGGCGTCCATTCCGCCGGGAACAGCGCCGTCAGCAGGATGCCGAGCGGGAAGAACAGCGGCACCAGCCACATTGCGCGGATCGCATTGCCGGAAAGCCCGATCACGGTCAGCACAAGCAGCGGCACGCCCGTCATCACCGCGGCGAAAACCAATGCCTCGCGGCGCACCGGATCGGCTGGCATGCGGGGACGTTCCAGCCGTGCCGGACGGAAAGACGCCCTCGCCAGCAGGAACGCGCCGAGCGGGATCAGGACGACCAGGGCGGCATTCCCGAGGATGACCAGCACTCCGGCGATATGCAGCTGGAACCACGAGGCATCCGCCGAAGACGACATGCGGCTCTCCACATACTCCTCCATCATCGCGAGTCCGCCGTTCAGCGCCCACATCATGTGCGGCAGGACCACCAGGCACGCGCACGCGGCGGCGATCCACGGACCCGCGCTCAGGATGAGGCGGCGGCGTTCCTTCGCGATCAGCAGGAACACCGCGAACGACAGGAAAAGCAGCACGGAATAATACTTGCAGAGGAAACACAGCCCGGAGCAAATGCCCAGCAGGATCCAGTCGCGGATCCGGTCGTGTTTGTACGCCCGGACGAAGCACAGCGCCGCCGCCGGCCATAACAGCAGCATCGGCAGGTTCACGTTGAACTCCGGCGTCGTGACGTTGTAGTAGAAGATGAACTGCGGCGCTAGGGCCGCCAGCGCGGATTCCTCCCGCCCGAAGAACTCGCGCGCCATGAAGTAGATGCACGCCATCCCGCCCGTCACGCACAGCTGGCTCAGCAGGTAGATCGGCCAGTCGGCGTGCCCGGTCGCGGACGCCGTCAGCCCGGCGATCCACCCCGTGAGCGGCGGATGCTTCGCGTTGCCGAGCGAAAACCCGCTGCCCCAGGCGGCGGCTTCGAGCGAGTCCAGCGGCAGGACGGTGTACAGCAGGCTCGGGACGAGCGTCCACAGCACGAGCTGGCACACGATGACGACGCCCAGGAATCGCACCACGGGCGGCATGTCGCGGACGGTTTGCGGGATCGTTTTCATGGGGGAAGAACCGTGTTATCCGGGCTTACACAAAAAGAGCAGGCCGTTGCGGACCTGCTCCGTCAATGCTTTCGATGCTCAGTCGACCAGCTTGTTCAGCGGGAACTCCACGATGCCCGTGGCGTTCAGTTCCTTCAGCTGCGGGATCAGGTCGCGCACCACCTGTTCGTCCACGATGGTGTTCAGCGCGAACCAGCCCTTTTCGGAGAGCGGGGACACGGTCGGACGCTGGAGCGCGGGAAGCTTCCTGAGGATGTTGTCAAGGTCCTTCTCCTGCACGTTGAGCATGAGTCCGACCTTGCCCTCGGCGTTCAGGACCGCCTTCAGCAGCATGGCGATGCGCTTGATCTTCGCGGCCTTGAACGGATTTGCCATCGCCTTTTCGTTCGCGATGAAGCGCGTGGTCGTGGTGCAGAGCGTGTCGATGATCTTCAGGTGGTTCGCGCGCAGGCTGCTGCCCGTCTCCGTGATCTCCACGATGGCGTCGGCGAAGTGAGGCGGCTTGACCTCGGTCGCGCCCCAGGAGAAGTCCACGCGCACGTTCTTCACGTTGTGGTCCGCCAGATAGCGCTTCGTCATGCCGACGGCCTCCGTCGCGATGCGCTTGCCTTCCAGATCGGCGGGCCCCTTGATGTTCGAATCCTCCGGCACGGCGAGCACCCAGCGCAGCGGATTGCGTCCGACCTTGCCGTAGACCAGCTCGCACACTTCCACGACGTGCGCGCCCGTCTCCTGGATCCAGTCGAATCCGGTCAGGCCGCAGTCGAGCATGCCTTCCTCCACGAACATCGCCATTTCCTGCGCGCGCAGCAGCATGCACTTAATCGTCTCGTCATTGATTTCGGGATACAGCGATCGGGAATCGATCTTGATATTGTAGCCCGCCTTCGCGAAAAGCGCGGTCGTGGCGGCTTCGAGGCTTCCTTTCGGAAGGCCGAGGATCAATTTCTTTTTATCTTCTTCATCTTCCAGCATAGCAGGGTCTCCTCTATGGTTTGTTTCCTGAAACAAAACGGAATATATAATATACTGCATTTTTCATAAAATGAAAGCCGGAAACGGAAAAAACAGATCATATCAAACCCAAACGCGGTATCCGCCGGTTGCGAAAATGTTTTCCGAAGAAAAAAACGGACAGCGTTTGAAAAATCACCTTTTCAGCTGTAAATTAGGTAAACCGGTATCATTGGAACAACAGGAGCCGATCATGTCGAAACCAGTACTTGACTTTGCCATTTTCTGCATCGAGGGCGTCGCCGAAAGGCTTCAGCTCCCGGGCAACGTCGTGTACGATCTGCTGACCCGGAAATCTTGCATCCTGAACGACTATGTCGTCGCGTCCTACGATGTCCTGCACACGCAGAGCAAACAATACGTCGTCGACGACATCATTTCCTTCATGAAGGAAGAAGGGGTCATCGCATGATCGAAGCCTTCCACGGTTCCCGGACGAAGGTCGACAAGCCGGATTTGAGTTTTTCCCGCAAAACGCTTGATTTCGGCAGAGGCTTCTACGTCACGCCCGTGTACGAACAGGCGGTCAGCTGGGCGATGCGCTGGCTGCGCCGCAACCGTCCGGCGATCGTCAACCGCTACATCTTCCACGATGAAAAGCTTTCCGAACTCAATGTCCGTGTCCTGGATTTTCCGTTTTATGACCGCGAATGGCTTCGGTTTGTGGCGGACAGCCGGGCCGGCATTACGCAGGAGCAGTACGACATCGTCCGGGGCGGCATCGCCAACGACAAAGTCTTCAACACACTGGAGCTTTTCTTCGAGAAACTGATCTCCGAAGACGAAGCTCTCGCCCGTCTCAAATACGAGCAGCCGAACCATCAGATCTGCATTTGCAGGCAGGATTTGATCGACCGTTTTCTGGGCTTCGAATCCGCGGAGGAGATTCGCGATGCAGGCCGATAAGACTTTGCTGCAGATGAAATACGCCCGCGTCGTCGCCATGTTCGCCGAACAGCAGAATATTCCCATGGAAGATGCGCTGGATTTCTTCTACCATTCGGAGACCTATCAGGAACTCCGCGAAGGGATCGCCGATCTGCACTGCCGCAGCGACCAGTATGTCGCCGACGAGCTGACATTGGAATACCGGGACAGCCGCGCCTGAACATCCCGGCATTTCCACGCGCCACAGTTTTTTCGCAATCCGCTGATTTTTTTTAGTTTAGGTTGTTTTTTCGGATTGTTGTGATATAGTATGGCTACAATACCATCGCAGGAGCAAGACAATGACCTGGAAAACAACACTCGTCCGCAATCTCCTCTTCGCCGTGCTCGTCATGGCGGCCGGATTCTATTGCACTGGCTGCTGCATGATGTCGGTCATTCAGAACCTCGGCACGACCCGAACGCGTTTCAGCGAATACCGCTATGAGATGTCGCCCGCCCGCGACGGGATCATTCTCACGGGCAAGCGGACGAAGGAATACAACTATCTGCCGTTTTACGGGGCTCTTCACGAAGCGCCCGCATGGACTTCGGTCAAAGACTATGAGAAACGCATCCCGCTGAATCCCCTGCCGGAGGACCTGGTCCGGTGCAATATGGTCGTGGAGACCGTCCCCGATGCGCCGCGCGCAAAGGTCATGCCGCTTTATCCTCTGCCGCCCGGCGTCTATGATGATAACGACATAAGGAAACTTTCCCCGGACGAGGTAACGGACCCTTCCGTTGTTCAGTTCGAGTTCGAGGCGTTCGTCGACGAATTGCCGGTCGGCGAGGACGAGACGATTCATCTCCGCGTGCATCCCGACGACCTGCCGTACCTGTCCCGGCCCTTCCGGCTTTTCGTATGGCATCGGGGCGAAGAGGAGCTCCCGGAGGGAGAAAGAAGCGGTCGGGATCGGTACCGCATGTTCCCTTATGCCATGGACGGCAACCGTTATGAACTTCTGTGCAGTAATGAACTCATGCCGTTCGACGAGGAATGGCTTCGGGAAATGAAGCAGGATTACTGGCGCCCCCTCGCGATGAAGGAAATCGCAGGCTATGGAGGCGGCGAGTCCAGCGGCTCCCCGTCATTCGGGGTGATCTGCTGGAAGGTCCTGTGGTTCCCGTCGGCGGTCGTCGGGGATGTGATCCTGATCCCGGTTTCCATTCCAATCCTGCTCCTGGTGGTCGCTTTCGGCTCGTAAATAGCTGGCGTCATGAACCTTTTGAACCGAATTAAGTACTTTCATATATAGCTCAAAACCGGAGAAAATCAAGTCATGAACATTCTGAACCGAATTAAGAACTTTCATCCCGGTCCCGTCTGCAAATCGGTGGTCCTCTTCGTCGTCCTGTTAAGTCTTGCGCTCATTTTTTGGTTCCTCTCGCTCGAACACAACACAAGCAACACCTCCTTTTTCTGGGTAAACGTCATCGACATCCTTTGGGGTTTGCTTTTTCTTGCCTCCTGGATCCAGCTGATACGGGTTGACAAAATCTTCAAACGAAACTACCCGGACAAACCGGGCTTTGGCTTCTTCGTGAAACCGACGCATCCGGTCAAAAGAGCGCTGATGGTGGTTTTCACGACGCTGGCGGTGATCCTTCTGCTCTCGTCCTGTGTCATCTGGTGCGCCGCTGCTGTCCAATGAGAACGAAAATGAAAGAATCCCTTTTCCCAAACCGTTTGCTGCGGTCCCTCCTGCCGCTCGTGGCTGTCTGCGTCCTGATGCTGTCCGGCACCGGGTGCGTGACCCGTTCGGTCATTTACGAACTCGGCACGACCAATACGGCGTTCACCGATCACATTTTTATGCCGTCGTATGGGGCGTGGCGGAATTAATCCGCTGCCAACGCGGGTATTAGAGTGTTTTTCCTTCTTTTTCCGGTTTGACTTTTGAAAAACAGCACGTATATTATATTTTGTGGAACACGTGCAACAACACGGAGGGGACTATGCCCAGGACAAGAAAACTCACTTTGACGGCTACGCCGGAGATCATCGCACTGGCGGAGGAACAGGCCAGGAACGAGGGCACAAGCATTTCTTCGATGTTCTCCAATTTCATCATGGCGAAATCCCGGATGAGCGGAAAACACGAAAGCCCGCGCGACCGGAAGATCGGCCCGATCACGAAATCGCTGACGGGGATCGTCAAGCTTCCGGACGACTTTAACGAGAAAGATTTCATGGGGCAGGTCTTTGCTGAAAAATACGGGCTGAAATGAAACTTTTTCTGGACACCAACGTCATCATTGACGTGATCGCCTCGCGCGAGCCTTTCGTCGAAGATTCCCGCAAAGTCCTTTCTCTCTGTGAAGAGGGAAAGGCGGAAGGCGTCATGTCCGCCCTTACCCTCTGCACGATCTCGTATGTGCTGCGCAAATACGCCGCGCCCGGAACGCTTCGGCGCCAGATCCGGGATTTACGGAATCTGCTTCCTCCGGTCGACCTCACGACGCAGCTTCTGGACAGAGCCATTTCATCGACGATCGCCGACTTCGAAGATGCCGTGCAGTTCTACTCGGCGGTTTACAGCGACGCGGACTGCATTATCACGAGAAACGCAAAGGATTTCCCGCAGGACGGCATCCCGGTCCTGTCTCCGACCGCCTTTTTGAATCTGAAATAATCCGGTCCGCGACGCGGCAAAATAAGGCAAGATTTCCGAATTGTTTCGATTTTAACAAATATTTTCAGAAAAAAAAGCGAAAAAAAGGTGAGCGGGTTTGAAAAAGACGGGGACGGGGTGTATAGTATTAGCTCATTTGTGTATCGCGGCAAATTGTGGTGATTGCCGCGCATTCCATAGCACAAACCGCACGTATGACAGTACAGACCGGAGCATGATCCCCGGGCCGCACTGTCATGGACTCGAACAATACAAGACAAATCGGAGTACGAAAATGAAAGTCACTTCGTCCATCAAGCGCAGATGTGAAAACTGCCAGATCATCAAGCGCAAAGGCGTGGTCCGCGTGGTCTGCTCCCGCAACCCCCGCCACAAACAGAAACAAGGCTAAGCCCGGAGACAACGAACCATGCCCAGAATTTTAGGTGTAGACATCCCGATGAACAAGCGCGTGAAGTATGCGCTTCAGGCCATTTACGGTATCGGTCCCGCGATCGCGGAAGAGATCATCGTCAAGGCGAACATCGACCCCAACCTGAAAGCCAGCCAGCTTTCCGACGAAAACATTTCGGCGATCACCACTCTGCTTCAGAACGACTACACGGTGGAAGGCGACCTCCGCCGTGAGATCATGATCAACGTCCGCCGCCTCCAGGCGATCGGATGCTATCGCGGCCTCCGCCACAAGAAAGGTCTCCCGACCCGCGGCCAGCGTACGCGCACCAACGCCCGTACTCGCAAAGGCAAACGCGTTACCGTCGGCGCCATCCGCGACAAAACGCAGCGCCGCACCGCCGCCTCCGACAAGGCCGCGGCCGCCGAAGCTGCTGCCGGCAAAGCCGCCAAGAAATGATCCGCCTGAGAACAGCAAACGAATCAACGAAAAGGTCATCGATCTACTATGTCTGACGAAATCAAAGAAACCGCAGCTGCGACTCAGGCTGCTGCCGAAGCCGAAGCTCCGGCCGCCGAGGCCGCCGCGGTCGACAACAAGCGCAAGAAAACCGGCCGTTACATCCCCAACGGCATCGCTTTCATCCATGCCACGTTCAACAACACCAAAGTGGCGTTCACGGACCTTCACGGCAACGTGATCGCGTGGTCCTCCTCCGGCAAGAACGGCTTCAAGGGCTCCCGCAAGAGCACCGCGTACGCCGCCCAGGTCGTCGCCGCCGACGCCGCCAAGAAGGCGCAGGCTTTCGGCATGAAGGACGTCGAAGTCCGCATCAAAGGACCGGGCGCCGGCCGCGAATCCGCCGTCCGAGGCATCGCCTCCACCGGCATGGAAGTCAGCTGCATCAAGGATATCACCCCGGTTCCCCACAACGGCTGCCGTCCCCCGAAGCGCCGCCGCAACTGACGGTTCTTCCGTTATTCTGTCCGGGCCGGATTTCCGGCCGCCCAGTCTAACCCCGAACCGATAACCCAGTCAACATTACATACCGGAGGTACTTCAATATGGCTTCTGTACTCACATTCCCGATGCCGCATGGAATCGTCGTGGACGAAGAAACCGCTTCGAACACCTATGCCAAGTTCACCGCCGCTCCGTTCCAGAGCGGGTTCGGTCACACCATCGGCAACGCCCTCCGCCGGGTGCTTCTCTCCTCCCTCGAGGGCGCGGCGATCTCCGCGGTCCGCTTCGACGGCACCACGCACGAGTTCTCCACGCTTCCGCACGTGATCGAAGACGTCACCGAGATCATCCTCAACCTGAAGAAGGTCAAGCTCAACCTGAACTCCGATCAGGTCAAGGTCCTCGAGATTCGCAAGAAGAAAGCCGGCCCCGTCACCGCCGCCGACATCATCACGGAAGGCACCGTCGAGGTCCTCAACCCCGACCAGCTCATCTGCACGCTTGACAAGGATTTCCCGTTCCACTGCGAACTTGAGGTCTCCAAAGGCCGCGGCTGGCAGCCCGCCGAACGCAACAAGCGCCCCGACCATCCGCTCGGGACCATCGCGATCGACTGCCTCTTCAGCCCGATCACCTATGTCCGCTACCAGGTCAGCGCCACTCGCGTCGGCGAAGAGACCGAAATGGACAGCCTCACGATTGAGATCCACACGGACGGCCGCGTGACCCCGAACGACGCCCTGGAAAAGGCAGCGAGGATCCTCAAGGACCATCTCCGCCCGTTCCTCGGCAGCCACGCCGCCGACTCCGACATCTACAACCCGATTTCCGAAGAGGACATGAAGCGCTTCAAGCTCCTCACGCAGGACGTCGACGTCCTCGAGCTGAGCGTGCGCGCCCAGAACTGCCTCAACAATGCGGACATCAAGCTCCTCGGCGAACTCTGCCTCAAGACGGAATCCAAGATGCTCAAGTACCGCAACTTCGGCAAGAAGTCCCTCGACGAAATCAAGGAAAAGCTTGCCACGTTGAACCTCTCCCTCGGAATGACCCTCTCCGAAGAACTCGAAACCGCCATTCTCGCCGAGGCCGAACGCGCCAAGGCAGTGAAGAACAAAGCGGGAGACTAATATCATGCGTCACCTCGTACATACTGCAAAACTCAACCGCAACTGCGGCCACCGCAAGGCCATGCTTGTCAACCTCGCATGCAGCCTGATCGAACACGAATCCATCCAGACCACCACGATCCGCGCGAAGGAACTCCGCCGCTTCGTCGAACGTCTCATCACCATGGCGAAGGCCGGCGGCGACCACAAGCGCCGTCTCGCTTACGCCAAGCTGAAAATCAACACCCCGTCCGAATTCGCACAGACCAAGAAGCTCGTCCTCAAGAAGCTTTTCGACGAACTCGGACCCCGCTTCGCGGACCGTCCCGGCGGATACACCCGTATCATCCACATGCCGGCGCGCAGAGGCGACTCCGCCCCCATGTGCCTGATCCAGCTCCTCAACGAGCCCGTCAAGGCCAAGGCGAAGAAGGAAGAAGCCCCCAAGGCCGAAGCCGAAGCCCCCAAGGCCGAGGAAGCCAAGGCCGAGTGAGTTTCACTTGA
>JAFSZN010000070.1 GCA_017455665.1 Lentisphaeria bacterium | reverse complement strand
TTTTGATTTCGGTGCTCATCGTATGTGATTCCCTTCGTTACTTGTTTTCGGATTCCGCGGCGGCCTTTTCGGCGGCGGTGATCTCGTCGATGATCTTCTCGACCTGTTCCGGGGTGGCCTGGCCGTGGACTTCGCCGTCCACGACGATCACGGGGGCGAGGCCGCAGGCGCCGAGGCAGTTCACGATCTCGACCGTGAACTGCAGGTCGTCCGTCGTGCGCTTCTCATCGCTGAGGCCGAGCTTCTTGTAGATGGCCTCGAGAAGCCCCATGGATTTCTTCACGTGGCAGGCGGTGCCGTCGCAGAGGCGGAAGATGTGCTTTCCCTTGGGGTTCAGGGAGAAGTGAGCGTAGAACGTCGCCACGCCGTACACATGCGCCACGGGCACGTCGAGCGACGTGGCCACATAGCTGATGACGTCCTTCGAGAGGTACTTGTAGACTTCCTGCACCTCCTGAAGGATCGGGATGAGCCGGGAGGGGTCGTTCCCGTTCTTTTCGAGGATCTCGTTGACCGCCGCGAGGTGATGCACCATCGCGCGCGTCTTTTCCAGGGTTTCCTGCATAGGTTTCTCCATGGGGTTGATGTGGGTATTGGGGTTTATTTCAGGTTGAATGTCAAACGTATTTGATGACGACTTTCTTCAGGTACTGGTTTTCGAGCGTATGCGCCAGGCGCTGCACGATGTTGCGGCGCAGCTCCAGGTCGTGCGGCAGGTTCGGGTCCTGGTGCGCCTCGTTGATGCGCGTCCCGACCAGGAACGTGATCACGTCGTTGCGGAGCATCAGGCGGGTCAGCAGGCCGGCGGGGTCGTTGTGGCGTCCGCCGTCGGTCTCCTCCAGGTACGTCGCCGCCTTCGAGAGCGTGAAGATGCCCTCGGTCACGAGGTTGACGCCGTCCATGGTCGACATCGGCGGCATGTCCGGGGAGATGCTCGACAGGTCCATTTTCAGTTCGCGGCCGAGTTCGCGCGACACGATCTCCGCGCTGGTGCCGCCGCAGATCGCCTTGTCGCCCACGAAATTCTTCAGGAACGACGCGCACTCGGCGTCGCGGGCGGCGTCGTACGGAGGCCCGGTGAAGAGCAGCATCTCGCGCGGATTGCGGAAATACAGCGCGGCGCAGGTCATGTCGTCCATGTTGATGTTGTGCGGCTCCTTGCAGATCGCCTCGGCGATCACGTGCTCCGCAACCTCGTAGGAGGACACGTCCGGGCAGTTGTTCAGGTAATCCACCAGGAACTCCGACACGCCGCTTTCGCGCCAGCCGAGCGGAAGCTCGTCCGAGCCGATCGCCGCCTGGGTCACGCCGTCGGAGAAGAAGACGATGCGGTCCCACATGTCGACCTTGAAATGGTACACGCGCATGCTGCGGTTGTCGTATTTGGACGGGTTCAGCTCCTCGTAGGACACGGGCACGACCTTGTCGTTGCGGATCAGCACGAACGCCGGATTGCCCATTTCGATGATGCGGACGGTGCCGTCCGGCCAGGCGTTCAGGATGGTGAACGTGGCGTAGCTGATCTTGCGGACCTGGCAGATCGGCAGGGCGTCCATCATGATCTCGGCGGCGTGCAGGATGCCGCGCGGCCCGGTGAGCTCGTTGGCGAACTTCAGCGCCATGGTCGCGGTCATGGAGGCGAGGATGTTCGCCTTCACGCCGCTGCCCAGGCCGTCCGACAGCACGGCAACCACGCGCGAATCCTCCATGTTCTTGATGAACTTGAAGGCGTCGCCGCAGATGTCCTCGCCGTGCTTGCGGCACTGGCTGAAACCAAGGTCTACGAAAAAGGGTTCGCTCATGCTTGCGTCACCGGATAATCATTTGTATTTCTTCCGGAATTCGTCGTCGGCCGGCGAATCCGCGTAGTTTTCCGCGATCGACCGCAGCAGGATCTCCGTGTCCGCCATGTGCTCGCCGAGCTTGCACGCGATGTCCTGCACCGTCGCCAGGTTCTTGCGGATGACTTCGCGCGCCTGGGCGGCGATCTCCTCGCGGCGGAATTCCGTCCTCGTCACGTCGAACATCATCGCGCCGACGACCTGTCCGGGGTCGATATTGAAAATGTAAAGGCTCAGAAGCCGTCCGTTCACGTGGATCGTGTCGCGCGAAAGCTCTTCCTTCGTGGTCAGGACCTCCCGGAAGAGGTCGGTGAAACTGATGAAAGTGTCGAGCGCCGCGCCCGCCATACCGGGCAGCACGTTCCACACGTCGAGCGCCGATTCGCCGCAGAGTTCGGCGAACCTGTGGTTGGACTCGATGAGCGTGAGGCTCTGGTCGACGATCACGACCGCCGCCGGGATGCAGCGCAGGATGGCGTTGGATTTCTTCTGCGCGAGCTTGCGCATGTAGGAAACGCACATGTTCGGCTCCGCCTTGCCCGCGATCAGCGCCTTGGCGAAGTTGAGGCAGGTATTGTAGCCGCAGCCGCCGCAGTTCAGTTCGTCTTCCTTGTCCTTCTTGCCCACGCGGAGCAGCGCCTGGCGGATTTCGTGCAGGGAGACGTCTTTGCCCGGAGCGGGCGTTTCCTGATAGTCCAGGTCCAGCGACACTTCCGGCTCGCGGTCGGACACAGTCTCCGGCACGTCCGCCATGCGGAGGATGCGGAGGCGTTCCATGAGGCCCGGCGCGCCGTGTTCCGTGCCCGGTCCGTGGACGCAGCCGCCCTGGCAGGCGAGCGTCTCGAGGAAGACCGGCTCGCGGACGTCGCGCGGATGAAGCCCCTCAAGCGTGAGGCGGAGGCTGTCAAGCCCGGTCACCGCGACGTATTTCACATGGCCGCAGCCCGGATGCAGTTTGATCGTGTCGTTCATGCCGCCCTCGATCGGGTACAGCGTGCCTTCGCGCGCAACCTGCGGCACGAAGACGTCCGCGTCGGTCGTCTCCACGCGCCACGGGTCGATCTGCATGCTCTTGAACCACTGGCGCAGGCGCGAGAACAGCATCGCGAGCGAGATCAGGTCGCCGTGCCGGTCGGATTCGTTCTTCTTCGCGATGCACGGCCCGATGAACACCACTTTCACGTTTTCGCCGAATTCCTTCTTCAGTATCTTCGCGTGCGTCAGCGCGGGCGACAGCACCTTCGTGATGCACGGCGCGAACTCCGGCATGTATTTGCAGATGAAATCGTCGACCACGGGGCACGCGGACGAGATTTTGAGTCCGCTCCTGAAATCCTTCAGTTCCAGCGCGAGCGCGTCCGAGACCGCCTGCGCGCCGATCGCCGTCTCGCCGACTCCGGCGAATCCGAGCTTCTTCAGCGACGCGATCATGTTCTTCGCGGGAAGCCCCTTGAACTCACTCACCCACGACGGCGCCAGCGAGACGTAGACCGGATCGGGGCCGAGGATGAGCTGGCGGGCGCGCGTCATGTCGTCGCGGATCTTCTTCGCGTGAACAGGGCAGACCTCGACGCAGCCGCCGCACGCGATGCAGAGTTCCGGCATGACTGAGGCGTGGCCGTCCTCGACCTTGATCGCTTTCACGGGGCAGCGCCGGACGCATTTGAAGCAGTCCTGGCACTCGGCGTCGGCGGTAAAAACCGGATATCCCTGGTTCATGGTTCGGTCCTCGGTTTATTTGTTCGCGAGAAACTCGCGGTTCAGGATGTCGATCAGGGCTTCCTTGCTCACGTGGCTGTATGTCGTTTCATCAATGATGATGTTCGGCCCCTCGGCGCAAAGGCCCGCGCAGCAGCGGCCGGACAGGAGCACGTCCGCCTGCAGGTTGTTCGACTTCAGAAAATCCTCGATCACGCGGAGATTCTCCTCGTTGCCGCGGGCAAAGCAGCTGCTTCCCATACAGATGACGATCTTTCGTTTCATAAAACGGCTCCAGGTATGCGGTGGAAACAATGTATATGTTGGAAAGGTGACCGAAAACGAACGTCGCGGTGCAACGGCGGACGCATTCGATATTTTTTTATCGATTATATAATTTACCACATTTTCCCCGATTTTTCAAGCCGTTTTCCGGAAAAATACTTAAAAACTAACGATTTTTCCGTCTCCATGTCCTGCCGAACGATTCCTCTCCCGCTTCCGAACAAATCCGATCTGTCTTCACGACAGACAATATCCCGGAAACCGGACCGGGTTCATGCGGACCGGGTTCATTCCGAAACACGTATCCTATTCTAAAATCAGGAGCGGAACGGGAGATCCGGCTGTTCCGGGCACTGGCACTTCGCCGAAGATGTCTTGGAGCGCGACGGGGACGGCGGCTCCAGGTGGACCACCACGTCGACGATGTTCAGGTCGGAATCCACAAGCAGGTCGCGGACCCGGTGCGAGAGGTCGTGCCCTTCGCGGACGGTCATGTCGGGATCGACGATGATGTGGATGTCCGCCCAGATCGCGCCGCCGGTGTTGCGCGTGCGGAGGGCGTGCGCGCCGATGATGCCGGGAAGCGAGGTCGCCATGCGGTATATCTTCGCCTGGTCTTCGCGGGAAACGCCCGTCTCGGAAAGCTCCTGCAGGGTCGGACGGACGATCGTCCAGGCGGCATACAGGACGAAGAAGGAAACGAGGATGGCGCCGACGGGGTCGACGAAGCTCAGTTTCGGGAAGAAGTACGCGAGCGCGATTGCGATCGCGGCGGGGATCGAGCTGATGGCGTCGCTCCGGTGATGCCAGGCGTTCGCCTCCATCGCGGTCGAATGAACGGCGCGGGCTTTCGCACGGGTCCAGCGGAACAGGATCTCCTTGGAGATGACGGAAAAAACGGCGATCGCGAACGCGAATCCGGCGGGGCCGTGTTCCGAACCGTGGCGAAGCGTGCCGACGGCGTCCCACGCCAATCCGACCGCCACGCCGGCGAGCGCGATGCCGATGAACGCCGAAACGAGCGTTTCGATGCGGCCGTGCCCGTACGGATGCTGCCGGTCGGGCGGCGCGGACCAGTATTTCACGCCGAAGATCACGGCGAGGTCGGTCACGAGGTCGGACATGCTGTGCACGGCGTCGGCGAGCAGCGCCTGGCTGTAGAAAAGCAGTCCGCCCGCGGCCTTGGCGAAGACCAGGACGAGGTTCAGGACCATTCCGACGACCGTGACGAATCGCACGGTGCGGATCGTTTCCATGTTCTGTTTTGTTTCGGACGGCATAATTCGATACGCGCTCCGCCGGAACGCCGAAGGATGCGGCATTCTTTTGAGCGTAAATAATAAGTGTTTGAAGTGTGCAGGTATTGAAGCGTCAGGTACAGAACTATACCACGAAATCCGGAAAATGCAAGATGATACGAAAAAAAATGTCTTTTTCCTTATTTTATGGCTTGCATTCTCTCTTTTTTGCTGTAAGTTATGGTATTGAAAGCACGGAATGCCGTCCGTTGCGGCTGCGTTCCGCGTCCGATCAGTCTTTCATCCGCCGAATTCGAGGTATTACGATATGACAATCCGTCCCGTCAGCGCCACCGTAACAGGTCGGAAGCCGTTTTCCGGCCTGCACATGTATGCAAGTCTTTTCCGCCTTGCACTCCTGCTGCTTTTGTTCTGCATCACAGCGCTTCCCCTCTCCGCGCAGGACAAACGGCAGTTCAACATCCTGCTTATCTTCTCGGAGCACACCGCGAGCGAGATTCGCACGGACCTGACCGGCTCGTACTTCAACGAGCTGGCGAACCTCGGCATCATGTTCGAAAGTGACCTGGTCGAGCTGGATTCGCTTCACGACCAGAACCAGACCAGCTGGGATGAGAAGCTCGGCCCGAAGAAGGAGGGGATCCAATCGGGGAAATACAAGCTGATCGTCGCCTTCGGAGAGCCCGCTGCCAACACCCTCAAGAACGTCCTGCCGGACATCCCGGAACAGACCGCCGTCATCCTCTCCAACATGAAGACGTTCCCCGAGGAATGGCGCCAGCGTCACCCGAACACGACCGCGGTCGTCCGCCGGATCGACCCGCGCACGAACATCCATTTCGGACTCAAACTGTTCCCGGAACGCAAGCACGTCGTGCTGCTGGTTTCGCGATTCGGCTGGTCCGACCGGCAGGACATGACGCTCCGCAACGAATTCGCGGGCATCTGCGACTTCACCACGGTCTATATCTCGGACACGGAACGCGACGCCGCCTTCCGGAAGCTCGCCACAGCCCCCGCGGACGCGTTCATCGTCTCCAACGACTGGGACATCTACCTGCCGAGCATCGGCAGCCGTTCGACCATCTGGTACCAGCTCATGCAGGTGCGCGACGACCTCCCGATCATCGGACGGCGGCGCGTCCTGCTGGACTTCGCCGTCGGCGGCTACATGTCCTCCATCGAGGAAGTCGGCAGGAAAACGGCGGCCCTCACCGGACAGCTTGCGAATTCCAGGGGCTCGTCGCCCGCCGCAAAGATCGCGCCGGTCGTCGTCGACGAAACATGCGTCATCAACTACAAGCGCATCAACTACTGGGATTACGACGGGGAAGCCATCCCCGCCGGCGCCGAATGGATCAACAGGCCGCAGTCCTGGACGGAACGGAACCAGGAGCTTCTCATCACGCTCGCGATCCTGTTCACAGTCCTCTGTGCGTTCTTCCTCGGCATCCTCATCTATTTCCTCAAGTACCGCCACATGACCAGCCGCTTCCTCGCGATCCACGGACACATGCCGCTCCTCGTCGCCGCCTACTCCACCTCCGGCGAGGTCCTCTACTCCCATGTGCCGTTCAACGACCCGGACGCGTCCCAGAATCTCGACGACCTCCGCGAGGCGCTTACCAACACGATCCGCGTCGAGATGGCGGAAACGGCGATCTCCGGCAAGACCATGACGGTCAACCGCAAGCACGGGGAAAGGAACTACACGGTCACGCTGACCAAGCTCGACAAGCGGATCTTCAAGCACGAAGCCGTGCTGGTCGTCGCGCAGGACACCACCGAAATGGCGGAACTCCGCGAAAAATCGTTCAACCTCGCGACCAGGCTCCAGCTCACGCTCCGCGCCATCGGCGACGGCGTCATCGTCACCGACCGCATGGGCTTCGTCACGATGGTCAACCACTCCGCCGAAAAAATGACCGGGTTCACGCAGGCGGAAGCCGAAGGAAAGACCGTCCAGGAAGTCTTCAACACAGCTTCGCCCGACGGGTCAGCCACGCTCTCGCCCGTCGAGACCGCCATCCGCGAAAACCGCATCGTCACCAACAGCGACAACCTCACCATCATCGCGAAAGACGGCACGAAGCGCCGCATCTCCACCTCGACCTCCCCCATCCGCGGCGCGAAGAACGCCCTCCTCGGCGCGATCGTCGTCTTCCGCGACGTCACGGAGGAATACGAACGCCGCGAGGAACTCGACCGCAAGACGCATGCGCTCCAGACCGCGACCTCGCTCGCCAACCTCGGATATTTCTACTATACCCCGGAAACCGACACCTTCGACGCGCCGTCGCCCTCCGATGCCGTCTGGCCCTTCGAAAACGGCAAGCGCGTCCAGCCCGAGGACTGGATCTTCGCGGACGACCTGCAGAACTACCTCACGCAGAGGCGCGCGCTCTTCCACGGCAAATCCGACACGCTCGAATGCACGTTCCGCAGCGACTTCTTCGGCAAGCGCCGCCACTTCCGCATCACCGCCGTCAAGGACAAGTCCGCTCGCCGGAAAAAACAGCGGTTTTTCTTCATGATCCAGGACATCACGAAGGTCCGCGACCTCGAAAACGAGGCGGCGAACGCAATGCTCTTCCTGAAGACGCTCTTCAACCTCATGCCCTGCACCGCCACCGTGCGCGACTACAACAACGATTCCCGCCTCGTCATGGCGAACAGGAAATACTGCTACCAGCTCAACTCGACCGAGGAAAAGCTCATCGGCACGAATTACAGCGATCTTTTCAAGCCGGGCCTTGCTAAGATGTTCCACGACATGGACGACGAAGTCGCCGGAAGCACCGGCGAAGTCGCCACGCATGTCATAGACGTGCCCACGCACGACGGCAAAGGCGTGGCGCAGATCTCCCACATCGCGTTCAAGGATACGGACGGACGGCTGCTCATCTTCGGCTGCGGCATCGACGTCACGGAGCTGCACGACGCCATCAAGGCCGCCGAATCCGCGGCGAAGGCGAAGAGCCTCTTCCTCGCCACCATGAGCCACGAGATCCGCACGCCGCTCAACGCCATCCTCGGATTCAGCCAGCTGCTCCAGGACGACTCCCTCCCCCGCGGCGAGGCAAGCGAATACCTCCGCAGCATCCACTACGCAGGAAACGCCCTGCTCTCCCTCATCAACGACATCCTCGACCTCTCCAAGCTCGACGCCGACCAGATGATCATCCAGCCGGAGCCGACCGACCTGCGCGAACTCATGTTCGAGCTCGAAGCCGTCTTCACAGCCAAGGCGAAGTCGCAGGGGATTGACCTCATCACGACCGTCCCCGACGACCTCCCGGTCCTCAACCTGGACGAACGCCGCCTCCGCCAGGTCCTCCTCAACATCATCGGCAACGCTGTCAAGTTCACCAAACAGGGCTCCGTCACCGTCTCGCTCGCTTTCTTCAAGCTCAACGAAAACCGCGCCGCCGTCACCATCCGCGTCGCCGACACCGGATGCGGCATCTCGAAGGAATCCCTCTCCAAGATCTTCGAGCCGTTCGTGCAGGACAAAACGTCCTACCGCGGCATCCGCACGGAAAACGGAACCGGACTCGGCCTCTCCATCGCAAAACGCCTTATCGACTGCATGAAAGGCTCCCTTACGGTCGAAAGCACGCTCGGCAAGGGCAGCGTGTTCTCCATCCTGCTCCCCGAGATCGAGATCTGCGCCGACACCGACCTCAAGAAGGACGAAAAGACGGGCGAAGGCAAGCTCGACCTCACCAAAAAGATCCTCGTCGTCGACGACGTCGCGCTCAATGTGAAAGTCCTCTGCGCCATGCTCCGCAAGATGGGGTTCGATCCGGTCTCCGCATCCTCCGGCGCCAAGGCGCTTGAGCTCCTCAAGACGGTCAAACCCGACATCGCCCTGCTCGACCTCTGGATGCCGGAAATGAACGGCATGGAGCTCGCCGCGGCGATCCGCGCGAACCCGGACATGGAAGGCATCAGGATCTACGCGGTCACCGCCGACACGGAGAACTCCACGAACTTCGACATCAGCCTGTTCGACGGCATCGTCATGAAGCCCGTCACCCAGGAGTCGATCATGAAGGTCCTGAGCTGAACCGTGTACGCCATATCGCCCTTCCGGCTTGACTTTCCACGATTTTGTGGTATAGTATGGAAACGAAACGACAACCCAACCCAACAGAAAAGGAGTGATGCCATGAAATTCTTTTTCGCCCTTTGCTGCTTCCTGACGACAGCCCTGCTCGCCCCTGCCCTTTCCGCGGGCGAATGGTTCACCGATTTCGAAAAGGCGAAAGCCGAATCGCTGAAAACGAAACGTCCGATCTACATCCTGTTCACGAACTCGGACGCCGCGGCCGACCGCAGCCTCGAACGGACCATTTTCAGCCAGAGGAGATTTCAGGAATACGCAGAAAAAAAGCTCGTGCTCATGAAGGTCGATTTCCCCGTCGCGGTCCATCTTCAGCCGAAGAGCCTTTCCCAGCAGAACAGCGAGCTCCGCACGAAATACGGGATCACCATCCTGCCGACCGCTCTCCTGCTGGACGCGAACGGGGGCATCTATATTGACTTCATCAAGGCCGACGGCAGCGCGGAGAAGCATCGCCGCAAGATCAACGAGATCATGGATTTCGACCCCCCGAAACGCTATTCCGAATACCTCGACGGATTCGTGAAGAAATACACCCCGCCGAAACCCGAGGCAAAGAAAGCCGAGGCGAAACCGGAGGAAAAGAAAGCCGAGGCGAAGAAGCCCGTGAAGAAGCCCGCGCAGAAACCGGACAAAAAGCCTGCCGAAAAAGCGCAGGGCACCGGCTCCGCGGACACCAACATCCCCGATGAAAACGGCATTCTCCGCATCCCGATCAATCCCGAGGGCGATTTCCAGGAATGGCTGAAGTCCTATCAGGCCGAAGAGGCGAAGGAAGAAGCCAGAGAAGCCGAAGAGGCAAAGGAGATCGTCGAGGAAGCCAAAGAGGCGATCGAAGAGGCCGAGGCGGCGGAAAAGGATGCAAAGCCGCAGGCCTCCCCGGAGAAATAATTTTCTCCCTCAAAAAACAGATACAAAAATCCCGTGCCGTTCAGCGCGGCACGGGATTTTCTTATTTGGCGGGAAACGGCTGTCCGTTACTTCAGCGGGACCAGCTCCACGAAATAAACGTCGTTCTGCTTCATGTCCAGGCCGAGCTGGAATTCCTCGCCCTTCATGACCGTGACCTGCGCGCGGTACATCGGGCGGAGCTGGGAAACGCGCGTCAGGCGCGCGATCTCCTCGCGGCTGATGTCCGTCTTCGCGCCGTCCTCCTCCAGCCACGCGGAATACGCGTCGCCAGCCCGGTAGCCGATGCGGGTCACGCGCAGGTCGTATTCGCCCGCCTTGAGGTCGGTGATGCTGAACAGCGCATGCCCTTTGTCCTTCGCCGGGTGCGGATCGAAGAACGTGTCCTGGTTGCTGACCTTTCCGCCCTGCGTGGGGTGGCTGAGGTCCCAGAAGAGCGCCTGCACTCCCCCCTTCGCGTCCTTGCAGACGTATGACGACGCATCGCTGGAGACGAGCTCCGTCGGGCCGAGCGCCGCCAGGCACTGGTACGCGCGGTAAGCGGCCTTCGGGATGCTCTGGAACGTCATGAGCCCGAATCCGCCGTGGAACGGACGCGGCGCGGGTCCGCATTCCTCGAAGATGTCCGTGAACGTCCACAGGCTCATGCACGCCATCTTTTCCGTGTTGCGGAGCTGTTCCAGGATGAACGGCGCGGCGAAATACGAATCGTGCACCGGGTCGACCGGCGACGGCGACGCGTGCCACTCGGTGATGTAGACGGGGACGTCGCAGCGGAGGTTTTTGCGGATGTCCTCCAGCTTCTTGTTGAAGCAGTCGGCCACGTGCCGGAGGTTCTTCATGAGGTAGATGTAGTTGCCGCCGAACCGGTCGATCTTCGGCAGCGCCGGGTTCTCCGGGTCGAATCCGTACTGGTGGAACGAGATGAAATCCAGCGGCAGACGGTTCCTGCGGCAGTATTTCACGAGCGGCGCGATGAAGTCCAGCCCGGCGCCGGAGGGACCGCCGACCGGATACGCCCTGTTCACGGACTTGACCGCCCGCACCGTGTGCTTGTAGAGCTCAAGGTAGGCGTCGAGCATGGTGGTCTTTTTGCCGGGATCCCAGAAGACGTCCAGGTCCGGTTCGTTCCACACCTCGAACCGCCAAGTCTTCACCTCATCCTCGCCGTAACGTTCGGTCCAGTGCTGAACGGTCGCGCGGACGAGGTCCGCCCAGCGTTCGTGTTTCTTCGGCGGGGTCACGTTCGCCTTCCACCAGAAGATCGTGGTCTTGCCGGAGGCGAGTTTTTCGGGCATGAAGCTGAGCTCGACGAACGGCTTGACGCCGATGGAGAGCAGGAAATCGAACACGTCGTCGATGTACATGAAGTTGTAGACGGGGTTGCCCGCCTTGTCCTCGCTGTACACGCGCATCTCGTCGTGGAAGAGCCCGTGCGCGCGCAAATACCGGAATCCGAGCTCCTTTTTGCATTTCGCGAGCTGCTTGCGCCAGGTGTCGCGCAGTCCTTCGCCGATGCGCCCCGCCCCGACGCAGTCGCGCCAGACGTCGGACCGTTCACCCTTCACAGCCTTGAAATCGGCATGGATGACGCGTTCCGGCGCGGTCTCACCCGGATAGACCTCGGGGACCGCCTTCTTCGCGGCGGTTTTCTTCGGCGCGGTTTTCTTCGGCGAGGGCTTCTTCACGGCGGCAGCCTTTTTCGCTTCGGACTTCTTCGCGGCGGCGGACGCGGGTTTCGCGTCGGCCTTCGCGACGGTCTTCTTTGCGGCGGCCTTCGCGACGGTCTTCTTTGCAGCGGCTTTCGCGGCGGTCTTCTTTGCGGCGGTTTTCTTGCTCGGACTCATGGTTTTCTCCTGTTGTTCGCCCCGGATGCCGGAGCCTGTTTTTTGAGAATACGGTTTTCTGATGAAAATACAATAGCACGTTCCGGGCGTTTTCCCATACACTTTTTGCACGAAATCATATTTTCTTTAAACAAAATCCCCCGAAAACGGAAAAAAACAACACAGGCGGAATCAGCACCGGCGAAATCAATGAAAAACCGGCGGAAAGGAGTCTACCGATCCGCCGGGAAAAATGAAATCAAGATGAAAAACGGTCAATCCGCCGTGAGGATCCCCACCTCGTCATACGCGATCCCCCGTGCCCGTTCGTCGACGTAATGCTCGGCGCGGATGCGGATGCGGTCGGTGCGCACGTTTTTCTCGAGCGGGATCAGCTGCGGCACGGGATTCGCCTTCACGTTGGAGAATTCGCGCTCGGCGATCCTGACCCACTCGCCGTTCTGCCGGATCTCGACGCTGCAGCGGTCCGGGGTCCCGGTGGGAACGGCGGCCCCCAGGAGCTTTTCCTGCCGTTCGTTGTCGACGGGCGTGAAGACGACGGCGGAGATGACGGCGTCGCCGGGGACGTCGAATTCCGCGGCCGGAAGCGCCGAAGCGGCGTTGAGCTTACGGTAGTTCGGGAGCTTGCGGATGTCGTTCTCCGTGACCAGCGCCTTCACGCCGATGAGGTCCTCGGGCGCGAGGTAGCCGGAGAACTTCAGCGACTTGACCGGAGCGGAGGATTCCGTGATGCGGATGCGGACCGCGTCGCAGTCCTGCGTCGGGATCGGTTTCAGGCGCTTGAGCCCGATCGCCTTGCCCTTCACGACGGTCGACCACGCGCCGTTTCTGCGGACGTCGACCTCGTAGCCGGAGACCTGTTCGCCCTGCGTGGAGGAGAGGAGTTCCGCCATCTTGATGAAATTGAGCTTCTTCGTGCCGCCGAGCTCGACCGTGCCGACGCCGTTTTCGAGCTTGACTTCGTCGCCGAAGACCTTGTTCGCAAACAGCGAATCCAGCGCGGCCTTGAACTCCTTCAGGCGCTTCACGTCGTTCTCGTGAATGAGCCCGCGTTTGTCCGGCGCCATGCCGAGGTTCATGTACGCGCCGCAGCCCGCCGACCGCAGATAGATGTTGATGAGGTGCCGGACGCTCTTCTGCGCGTTGTCCTCGCGGGCGTGGTAGAACCAGCCCGGACGGAACGGGACGTCGCAGTCGCCGGGGATGAAGAAGATGCCGTCGCTGTGGCCGCTGTTTGCCTCCCATGTGTTGCAGAAACCGGGCATCGCCTCGCCCTGCTGGCCGTTCGGCGCGTGCGGCGTGAACGACCCGAACGCCTCTTCGTTCGCGGTGCCCGATTCGTTGCCGATCCAGCGGACGTCGGGTCCGACGTCGCTGAAGATCGCCGCGCCGGGCTGCAGGTCGCGGATGATCTGCCAGGTGTGGATCCAGTCGTAGTAGGTGCGATGGTCGATGTTGCGGCGTTCGCGCGCGCCGCCGTAGTATCCGTCGCCGCCGTTCGCGCCGTCGAGGAAGACCTCGAACGCGGGCCCGTAGTTGCTCAGGACCTCACGGAGCTGTTCCTGGAAGACGGGCAGGTAGTCCGGCGTGCCGTATTTCGGGTTGTTGCGGTCCCACGGGGAGACGTAGAACCCGACGTCGAGCCCGAACTTGCGACAGGCGTCCGCCATTTCCTTCACGTAATCGCCCTTGCCGTCGCGGAATTTCGTCCTGGTGATATTGTGCTCGGTCGTCTTCGTCGGCCACAGGCACAGGCCGTCGTGGTGCTTGCAGACGATGATGATGCCGGTGATGCCGCCGTCCTTGCATGCCTTCACGATCTGCTCGGCGTCGAATTCCGTCGGGTTGAACGCCTGCGGGTCCTCGTCGCCGAAGCCCCATTCCTTGTCCGTGTAGGTGTTCGGGCCGAAGTGCAGGATCGCGTAGATGTCATGGTCGCCGCGGTTCAGGATGCGCTGCGACGGGATGCGCCCGGCGTTGAATTTCGAGAGGATGGGATATGCGTTCCGGACTTCTTCGGACAGCTCCTGTCCGGCAACGGATGTGGAGAAAACGATGGCGGCGGAGGCAGCAAAAAGAGGAATAATTTGCTTGAACGAATGAAGCATATATGAAGTTCCTTTTCTGAGGATGGCTTTTGCTTGAAACGCGCTTCGGCTCAGAAGCCTTCGAGCAGGGATTTCTTGTCCTTGTCTTTTCCGGCGGCCTTTTCCGCCGCCTCCTTCGCGCCGAGAGATTCGGGACCGCGGATCGTGTCGCTGTCAAGCGGATCGTCGAGCAGCGACGATTTCTTCGGATCGCGCATATCCTCCAGGAACTGGATGTCCTGGATCTCCTCGTAATCGACGTCCTTGCGCGCTTCGCGCCCGCCGACGACCTTCACGGTACCGGTGTCCGGGTCGAGCTGAAGGCGCGGCGGACGGTCGGTCTTGATGAGGATCTGGCGGTTTTCCAGGTTGCCGTCGGTGTTGTACTGGTAGTAGGCATAGACCTTGGTGCTGGCGGGCAGCAGGACGCTGAGGCGTGAGAGGAAGTCGATCTCGCATTTCGGCCGGAGATCGGGCCCCAGGTCGTAGCCGATATGGCGGAGCATGTAGACGTTGTCCTTGTCTTCGAGCGTGAGGCAATAGATGTTGGACTTGCCCGTGAAATAGCTCAGGATGCGGTATTCGCGCGTCTTGATCATGCGGTGCTTTTCCTCTTTCCTGCCGTCCTCGCCGGTGACCTCTTCCGGCGCGTCGTCGAGCAGAGGCAGGCCGACCGTGCGAGACCAGATCACGTTACCGCGCACGATGTTGAAATGGGCCTCCTTCGACTGGTACGGCGTCGCCATCTGCGGATGCCGCAGCACGGCTTTCACGGAATAGCGTCCGGTGGAGCGCAGGTCGTAGTGCTTGCTGAGGTTGAACATATAGGATTTCTCGCCGCCGGGCGGCAGGATCACGCCGGTCATGTCGGGCAGAGGCGCGTCCTTCGGCGCGCGGATGAAGGACGGGTCGTTGCGGTCGGAACGGCGGATCTCGAACTGAAGGTTCCCCTTGAGGCCGATATTCTCGCCGAACGCCAGCGGATGCGCGGAAAGGTTGCGCATCGCGACGCGCACGAACACGGATTCATATTGGAGATAGTTGACCTGGACCGGCTTGACGACGATCGCCACCTGCGCGCGGACGCACAACGGGACCAGAAAGAGAAGAAGGACCGCCGCAAAGACATGGCGCAGCTTGGAAAACATGGTTCAGTTCCTTTCCGTAAGTAGTTTGAAAGACGCCTCCGCGACCGCTTCCGGGTCGACAGACGCGTGACACAGTGAATCTTTACAGTAGCGCAAAAAACAGCGATTGCAAGCGATTTCCGGAATAAACACGGATTTTTTTTCGCAGTATGGCCCGGTCAGTGTGGGATCCGTCGGGCCGAACATCGCGGCGACGGGCACGCCGAGCGCCGCGGCGATGTGCATCGGCCCGCTGTCGTTGCAGATCATCAGCGACGACAGCCGGATCGCCTCCAGCAGTTCGCCCACGCCCGTCTGTCCGCATGCCGACGCGACAGGCAGCCCCCGGCTTTTCGACAGGATCTCGTTCGCGTCCTCCGCCTCGTCGCGCGTTCCGGCGAGCAGGAATTTCAGCCCCGGATCGCGGCGGGCGAGCGAGAGGATCACGGCGAAGAAGAAATCGGCGGGCCATTTCTTTGTCGCCCAGCGTGCGCCGGGTGCGACGACGGCAAAACGTTCAGGAAGGCTCCCGCCGAACGCTGCGGCGACGATCTCGCGGGCTCGGGCGGCGCTCTGCACGTTCACCGGCAGATCCAGGCTGAAATCCAGGTCTTCACGCCCGAGGAAACTCTTCATCAGGGCATTGTTGATCTCCACGGCATGGCCGGGATGCTCGTGCCCGTTCAGATGGCGCGTATAGAATTTCGACGCGGGACGTTCGCGCGGCGTCGCCGGACCGCAACGGAGTTCGCAGCCGGTGAGCCTGCCGATCACGGCGCTGCGGACCAGTCCCTGCAGGTCGATCACAGCGTCGTAGTGCTCGCGCCGGAGGTCTGAGCAGAGATGGAAAAACTCGGGAAGGAACTGGAGCGGCTTGCGGAGTCTGCCGTCTCGAAACGGGATCACGCGCCGGACACACGGGAGATACGGCGGCAAATCGGCGAACGCGGGCTTCACGACCCAGTCCACGCTGGCGTCCGGACAGGCTTTCGCCAGTGCGGAGACGGCGGGCATCGCGTGCAGGATATCCCCCAGGCTGCTCGGTTTGACGATCAGGTAGCGTTTCATGCTGGTCACCGTTCCGTCCGGTTCATGCGGCGGAGACGTCCGCCCGGTCACATGCCGTGTTCAAGCCGGGTGGCAAGGCACTCGGGAAGCCCGGCGGCGCGGATCTTCTCCTGCGTCCCGGCGATGTCGTACGGCAGACGGTAGCGCGTGATCGTGTTCTGTTCGGAGTCGTATACAGCAAACGACGCGCGCGGGTCGCGGTTGCGGGGCTGCCCCACGCTGCCGACGTTGATCAGGTACTTGCAGCCGCGCTGAATGGGCAGCACGATCTCGTCGGCCTCGTCGGACCGGAACATCATGCCTTCCTCGTCGGGCTTGACCGCCCACAGCTTCAGCTCGTCGATCGGCAGTTCGCCGGGCCGCACGAGCGTTTTTTTGCAGTAGGCGACCGGGACATGGGAATGTCCGCAGAAGCAGAACTGCGTGTACTGGTAGGCGAACGTGTCCTTCACCTGGTGAAGGTCGAAAATATATCCCCATTCCGACGGGCTGTCCAGCGACGCGTGGACCGCGGTGAACGGCGTGCCCTTGATCTGCTCCTTGTATTTCTGCCCGGCGAGGAACGCGCGTTCCTCGTCCGAAAGCATGTTCTGCGTCCACAGGACCGCGCTTTTCGCATGGGGGTTGAATCCCGCCATGACCGTGTCGCCGTTCGACGCGTATTCGTCGTGGTTGCCCTTCACGAACGCGACGACGGGCAGCGACCGCATGATCTCCAGGCATTCGTGCGGATTTGCGTTGTAGCCGACGATGTCGCCGAGGGAGATATAGGAGTCCACCGCGAGTTCGCGGCAGCGGGCAAGCACGGTCTCCAGCGCTTCGAGGTTCGCGTGGATGTCGCTCAGGATCGCATATTTCATCGCATGTCAGCCTTGGATGGGGATTGGAATTCAAAAAAACATTTCATTGAATATACCACGTCCGCGGCAGATTTTAAAGAGCAAAATGCGGAAAAATCCGTTTTTTCTTCAATAAATCTGAAAAACCGCACTTTTCGACTTGAAAAATCGGCAATCATGCCGTATTTTTTAGCGATATTTATTTTTCTTCACACAAAACGAGGTTTAAACGTGCTTGACAGTGATTATGTATTGGAGCTGCTCCAGGAAAACGGTTTCGTGACCAAGGAGCAGGTCGACGAAGGCTGGAAAAAAGTCGCCGACTCCGACGGCGAACTGGATATCCTTGATGCGCTGAAGGTCCTGCGCTACGTCGATGAACAGGAAATCATCAACATGCTCGCCCAGCAGTACGGGCTTGAGACCATCGACCTGTCCGCTTTCGTCATCCCCGACGAAGTCCTGGCGGAACTCCCCGCGGAAATCGCGCGGCAATACCAGGTGGTCCCCGTCATGCTCCACGACGACATCCTCACCATCGCCATGTCTGACCCGACCGACATGGAGACCGTCGACACGCTCCGCTACCTGCTGAAGCGCGACGTCGAGGCGGTCATCGCCCCGGCGAAGCAGATCCAGAAGATCCTCGAGGCAAGCTACGGCGGGCTCGAAGGCACCGTGGACTCCTACGTCGGCAGCGTCGACACGTCCAAGCTCGAAGTCGTGCAGACGGACGAGGACGAAGCCACGAAGGAGGCGATGAAGGCCGCGAACGCCAACCCCGAAGACGACGCCCCGATCATCAAGCTCGTCTCCCTCCTCATCTACAACGCCTTCAAGCTCCGCGCGTCCGATATTCACCTCGAGCCGATGGAAAAGAAATTCCGCATCCGCTACCGCATCGACGGCGCGCTCCGCGAAATGGAAAGTCCGCCGAAATACCTCCAAACGAACATCATCAGCCGCATCAAGATCATGTCCAAGATGGACATCTCCGAGAAGCGCGTGCCGCAGGACGGACGCATCCAGATCGAGGTCTCCGGTGTCGGGCTCGACCTCCGTGTGTCCACCATCCCCACCACGCACGGCGAATCCATCGTCATGCGTATCCTCGACAAGTCCAGCATCCAGCTCGACATCCCGAAGCTCGGCTTCTACACCGACGACCAGGAGAAGATCGACCGCATCATCTCCATGCCTGACGGCATCTTCCTCGTCACCGGCCCGACCGGTTCCGGCAAGACGACCAGCCTGTACGCCTTCCTGAACACCATCAACAAGCCGAACCGCAAGATCATCACGGTGGAGGACCCTGTCGAATACCAGCTCAGCGGCATCAACCAAGTCCAGGTGAACCCGATCGTGCAGATGACGTTCTCGAACGCGCTTCGAGCCATGCTCCGCCAAGCGCCCAACATCATCATGGTCGGTGAAATCCGCGACCTGGAAACCGCCGACATCGCCATCAACGCGTCGCTCACAGGCCACCTGGTCTTCAGCACGCTGCACACCAACGACGCCCCCAGTTCCGTCACACGACTGATCGATATGGGCGTGAAGCCCTTCCTCGTGGCGTCCTCCGTCCGCGCCATCATGGCGCAGCGACTCGTCCGCCGCGTCTGCAAGAACTGCATGGAGCCGTACAAGCCGTCCCCCGACGAGATCCGGCTCCTCCACCTCGACAAGGACTACCTCGACTCCGCAAACCTCGTCCACGGACGCGGCTGCCCCGCCTGCGGCGGCACCGGGTACAAGGGACGTATGGGCATCTACGAGATCTTCCTCATCACCGAGGACATGCAGTACCTCATCTACAACAAGGAAAGCTCCGACAAGCTCCGCGCCGCGGCACGCCAGAGCGGCATGAGGACCCTGCGCGAAGACGGCCTCCGCAAGGCCGCCGCCGGAACCACCACGGTCTCCGAAGTCCTCGCGGTCACCGTCGGCGACGAAGAATAACGCAATCAACCACACGGATCTTATATCATGCTTGACTCTGAAAATCAAACGCTGAAAGACATCCTCCTGAACGCCAACGCGTGTTCCGCGCAGAACATGAAGGAAGCCGAGGAGGAATTCGAACGCACGGGGAAACCGCTCCAGCAGATCCTGGTCGACTTCCAGATCCTGACCGAAAACGAGATCCTCAACTACATCGCGGAAAGCCTCGGCACGACCGTCGTCGACCTCTCCATGCTCGAGGTCCCGAAGGAGGTCATCGACCTCATCGACGCGGACAACGTCCGCATGCTCGGCGTTGTCCCGATCAAGGCGGACGAATCCACCGTGACGCTCGCCGTCCGCAATCCGCTGAACTACCAGATCGCCGACGAAATGCGGTTCGTGCTGGGCAAGGATGTGATGATCGTCCTCGCGGAAGAAAAGCAGATCGACGCGTTCATCGACAAATACTATCCCGTCGACATCAACGGCGTGAACGACCTCCTCTCCGAGATGGACGCCATGGAAGGCTCCGACTACGCATACGCGAACGCCGAGGAAGACGCGAACAAGGCGCCGATCATCAAGTTCGTGGACGCCGTCCTCTACCAGGCGATCCGAGACAAGGCGTCGGACATCCATTTCGAGCCGTTCGAGCACGAATTCAAGATCCGCTACCGCATCGACGGCGCCCTGTACGAGATGTCCCCGCCGCCGCGCAGCCTCGCCATCCCCGTCATCAGCCGCGTGAAGATCCTCTCCGGACTGAACATCTCCGAGCGCCGCAAGCCTCAGGACGGCCGTATCCAGCTCAAGATCGCCGGACGCCCCATCGACCTCCGTGTGTCCACGCTCCCGACCTCCCACGGCGAATCCGTGGTGCTCCGCGTGCTCGACCGTTCCGTCGTCAACCTCGACCTCGACGTCCTCGGCATCAACGAAGACACGCTCAAGAAGATCCGCGAGATCATCGCCATGCCGAACGGCATCTTCATCATCACCGGGCCGACCGGTTCCGGCAAGACGACCACGCTGTACTCCGCGCTGAAGGAGATCAACAAGGTCGAGGACAAGATCCTCACCGCCGAAGACCCTGTCGAATACGACCTCGAGGGCATCGTGCAGCTCCCCATCAACGACGCCATCGGCATGACGTTCGGGCGCGCCCTCCGCGCCTTCCTCCGTCAGGACCCCGACATCATCATGCTCGGTGAAACACGCGATATCGAGACCGCCGAAATGGCAGTCCAGGCATCCCTCACCGGACACCTGGTCTTCACCACGCTCCACACCAACGACGCCGCCGGTGCCGTGACCCGTCTGATCGATATGGGCGTCCAGCCCTTCCTCATCACCGCCTCGCTGATCGCCATCCTCGGCCAGCGACTCCTCCGCCGCATCTGCCCGCACTGCCGCACGGCGTTCGTCCCCACCGACGACGATCTGAAGCTCCTCGGGCTCCAGCGGAAGGACATCGGCGAAAACAAGTTCTACTACGGCAAAGGCTGCCCCACCTGCAACAACACCGGGTACAAAGGACGCAAAGCCATTACCGAACTGCTCTGCATGAGCAGCAGGATCTCCTCGCTGATCCTGGACTCCGCGCCCGCGGTCGTCATCCGCGACAAAGCGCGCGAACTCGGCATGACCACCATGCGCGAGGACGGCATCCGCGCCATCCTGAACGGCGAGACCACGATGGAAGAAGTTCTCAAATACACGGAATCAATATAAAGGGCCCTCAACATGGTTGAAATGGATGAATGACTGGATCTCGTCGTGACCGAAGGCGTCAGCGATTTGCACCTCGAAGTCGGCGTCCCCCCCGTAATCCGCCTCCACGGCGAAATGACCCAGCTTGATCTTCCCCCGCTCCAGCCGGAAGACACGGAGGCGCTGGTCAAGTCGATCGCCTCCCCGCGCCATCTCCAGCAGCTCGCCGAAGACGGCGGTACCGACTTCGGTTTCGCGTTCGGCGACCGCGCGCGTTTCCGCGTCAGCGCGTTCAAGCAGAAAGGCTGCATCGGCTCGGTGCTCCGCCAGATCCCCAACGAAATGATGTCTCTCGCCAAGATCGGCCTCCCGCCGAGCATCAAGGACCTGCTCTACCGTCCCCGCGGCATGATCCTCGTGACCGGCCCGACCGGTTCCGGCAAGTCCACCACCCTCGCCTCGATGATCAACGTCATCAACGAGGAGCGCGCCGTGCACATCATCACGGTCGAGGACCCCATCGAATTCTACCACCACCACAAGAAAAGCGT
>JAFSZN010000069.1 GCA_017455665.1 Lentisphaeria bacterium | reverse complement strand
GGGTTCGTGACCTGCGCGAAAAGCTGTTTGAAATACTGGAAAAGCAGCTGGGGGCGTTCGGAGAGCACGGCGAGCGCGGCGTCGTTGCCCATGGACCCGACCGGCTCCTTGCCCTGCATCGCCATCGGCTTCAGGATCACGTCCATGTCCTCGCGTGTGTACCCGAAGAACCGCTGGACGCGCGTGAGGTCCTCCTCCGGCTTCGAGGCGGTGATGTCGGTAAAAAGCCCGTGCACGGAGAGGCGGTTCTCCTCGACCCAGCGGCGGTACGGCTTGCTGCGCGCCAGACGGTTCTTGACCTCGGAATCCGGCACGATGCGGTGGTTCTCCATGTCCAGCAGGATGATCTCGCCGGGCTTCAGGCGACCTTTCAGCTCTACGTCCTCGGCGGGGATGTCCAGCACGCCGGTCTCGCTCGCGAGCACGAAAAGACCGTCTTTACATTTTGTGTACCGTGCCGGACGCAGCCCGTTGCGGTCCAGGATCGCGCCCGCGTTCACGCCGTCGGAAAACGCGATGGCGGCGGGGCCGTCCCACGGCTCCATGAGCGCGGAGTGGTATTCGAAGAACCCGCGCACGTCGCGTCCCATATAATATTTCGCACCCCACGCCTGCGGGATCAGCATCAGCATGGCGTGTTCCGGGGAACGCCCCGCGGCGACGAGCAGTTCGAACATGTTGTCGAGCGAGGCGGAATCGCTCTGACCGGGCTCGATCAGCGGAAGCAGTTTCGCGAGATCGTCGCCGAACAGCTCGCTTTTCAGGAGGCGTTCGCGCGCACGCATGGCGTTCAGGTTGCCGCGCAGGGTGTTGATCTCGCCGTTATGCGCCAGGTAGCGGAACGGGTGCGCCAGCTGCCACGTCGGGAAGGTGTTCGTGCTGTAGCGCTGGTGCACGATCGCGAGGCGCGACCGGAACAGCTCGTCGTCGAGGTCGGGATAGAACTGTTCCAGCTGGGTCGCCAGCAGCAGTCCTTTGTAAACGATATTGCGCGACGACATGCTGCAGATGTAAAGGTCGAGTTTGCGCTTTTCGATCAGGCGGCGCATCACGAAGAGCTTGCGCTCGAACGCCGCGTTGTCCTCGAAATTCCGCCCGTCGATGAAGAGCTGTCGGATCACCGGCATGTTCTTGCGGGCGGTGCGGCCGATCTTTTCCGGCACGACCGGGACTTCGCGCCAGCCGAGGACGCCGCCGCCTTCCGCGCGCACGACCTCTTCGACTTCCTGTTCCGCGCCGAGTCCGCCGAAGACCATCGCCACGGCGTATTTGCCCGCTTCGGGCAGCTTCACGCCGGATTTCGCGCGGAAGAATTCGTCGGGCATGGAGAGCAGAAGCCCGGCGCCGTCGCCGGTCTCCGGGTCGCTTCCGGCCGCGCCGCGGTGCATCAGACGGCACAGGATCGTAATGCCTTTTGTTACAATATCATGCGACGCGCGCCCGTTGAGGTCGGCGACCATGCCGACGCCGCACGCGTCGTGTTCCTGCCGCGGATCGTAGAGTCCCTGCGGCTGCTGTCGGAAGATTTGCTGTTCCATGTTTTTACCTTTCTTCGTCAAGTTCAAATTGAAATAGACCGGCGGTATTTAAGCAAATCCCGTGCCAATGCTCATTTCAGCGGAAAACTTGTCCGATGGCTTTACAGGATTTGTAACCATGTAATCTGCTGTTTACATATTTTGTAATATCTGTTCGCCGGTCCCCGCCTCAAACCCGTTTGGCATGTTTTATGCTTTGTCGTCCGCCGGAAAACAATAACAGAATCTTCTCATCTCCGCACGGAAAGGAGTACCGCAATGTCTGATGCGGTCAAACACGAATGCGCGGTCGCGCTGCTCCGGCTTCGCAAACCTCAGGAATACTATTTCAGCAAGTACGGCAGCGCCGACTACGGATTCAGCAAGATGGCGCTCCTGCTCGAAAAACAGCACAACCGCGGACAGGACGGCGCCGGGATCGCGTCGCTGGACCTCGCGCCGGAACCCGGTCTCCCGGCATACCGTGTGGAACGTTCCGCCGCCTCGGAAGACCCGCTCGCCGACCTGCTCGGACGGTGCGGCGGCGCGCCGGGATTCGACGGCGGACTCCTGCTGGGGCATCTGCGCTATGCGACGTACGGACGGCACGAGGAATCCGCCTGCCACCCGTTCGTGCACGATTCGAACTGCCTGCGCCGAACTCTGCTGCTGGCGGGCAACTTCAACCTCACGAGCGCGCACGAACTCTTTGATAAGTTTTTAAGGCTCGGGCATCATCCGAAGAGCAAGGCAGACGGCTACCTGATCCTCCAGATCATCGCGCACTACCTGGAACAGGACTCCAATCTTCACCCCGGCTCTCCTGCCTGGGCGAAGATCCTCCGGCAGGCATTGAACGGCCTTGACGGCGCGTTCACGCTCTGCGGCTTCAACGGCGCCGGCGCCGCATTTGTGATCCGGGACCCCCATGCGATACGTCCCGGATATTTTTATTTTGACGACGAAGTCTTTGCGGCGGCGAGCGAACGCCCTGCGATCCAGGCGGCGTTTGACTGCGCCACGTCCGAAGTCATGGAGATCCCGCCGGGCAAGGCGGTGATCGCGCGTGCGGACGGCGGCGTGGAGATCCTTGACTGCCTCGACCCGGCGGAACGCCGCAGCTGCGTCTTCGAGCGCATCTACTTCTCGCGTCCGAATGACGCGGACATCCATCGCGAACGCAAACGCCTCGGCAAGTCGCTGGTCCCGGCGGTGCTCCAGGCGGCGGACAACGATTTCGATTCGACATTTTTCAGCTACATCCCGAACTCCGCGCGCGTCAGCTTCCACGGCATGCTCGAAACGCTCTTCTCGATGGCGGCGCATCAGGACAGCCGCGTGCGGTTCGGCGAGATCGCGGTCAAGGACGCGAAGTTCCGCACGTTCATCGCCGACGCCGACAGCCGCCGCGAGCTCTACATGCACGTCTACGACGTGACCTACGGGCTGATCCGGCCGGGCGTGGACACGCTGGTCGTGCTGGACGACTCCATCGTGCGCGGCAACACCATGCGCAACGCGATCCTGCCGATCCTCGACCGCCTCGGACCGAAACGCGTCATCGTGGCGAGCTCCGCGCCCCCGGTCAAATACCCCGACTGCTACGGCATCGACATGGCGTGCGCGGGCGACCTGGCGGCGTTTCAGGCTGCCGTCGCGATCCTGCGGCGCACCGGCCGCGAAAGCGTGCTGAACCGCGCCTGCGAGGCCGCGAGAAAAGCGCTGTCCGGCGATGCGCCCAGCGAAAACCACATGCGCGACATCTACGACGCCGTCGAGGAGGAAGACCTTCACGCGGAGATCGCGCGCCTCCTCACCCCGCCCGGACTCAAGGCGGAACTCAAGGTCGTCTACCAGACCGTCGAGGCGCTGCGCTCCTGCTGCCCGGACTACCCAGGCGACTGGTATTTCACGGGGGACTACCCCACGCCCGGCGGCGTCCGCACTGCCAACCGCGCGCTGGTGAACTTCATGGAAAACAATCAGGAAAGAGCATACTGAAATGAACGAATATCAGGATTTGTGGAAACAGCAGCGCGAACGCAGGGCGTTTCTCGCGCTCGCCGACGGAACGGTCTTTCACGGTTATGCGTTCGGCGATCCGCACGACCGCACGGGCGAAGCCGTGTTCAACACCGGCATGACCGGATACCAGGAGATCATCTCCGACCCGTCCTACGCGGGGCAGTTCGTGACGCTCACGACCGCCGAGGTCGGCAACTACGGCTGCACGCAGGAGGACATGGAGTCGCGGAGCCTCTTCCTGAACGGCCTGATCGTGCAGGAGCTCAACCCCGCCTCGAACTGGCGTTCCCGCGAGGAGCTGTCCGCGATCATGAGGCGTTACGGCAAGCCCGGCCTCGCCGGAGTCGACACTCGCGCGCTGACCTTGCACCTGCGTACGAAAGGCAGCCAGAAAGCCTATCTGCATGTGAGCGAGGAGGCGGTCTCGGAAGAAGAGGCCGTGAAGCGGGCGCAGGCGTGGGAGGGCCTGGAAGGCCAGGACTACGCGTCCATCGTGACGACGCCGGTCCCGTACGACTGGAACGACGAGGGGAAATATCACGTGATCGTGTACGATTTCGGCGTGAAATACAACATCCTGCGGATGCTCGCCGCGCGCGACATGCGCGTGACGGTCGTGCCCGCCTCGACGCCGCCGGAAGTCGTGCTCGAAGCGAACCCGGACGGCATATTCCTCTCCAACGGCCCCGCCGACCCGTCCGCCGTGACCTACGCCATCGAAAACATCCGCGTCCTGCTCGAACACAAGATCCCGATGATGGGGATCTGCCTCGGACACCAGCTGCTCGGGCTGGCGTGCGGCGCGAAGTGCGGCCGCCTGAAATTCGGGCACCACGGCTGCAACCACCCCGTCAAAAACATCCTGACCGGCGAGGTCGCGATCTCCAGCCAGAACCACAACTTCGCGCTGGCGGATCTGCCCGCCGAACTTGAACTCACGCACATCAATCTCAACGACAATACGATCGAAGGAATCCGCCACAAAACGCTCCCCGCGTTCAGCGTGCAGTACCACCCGGAGGCAGCTCCCGGTCCGCACGACGCCGCGGGGCTTTTCGAGGCGTTCCGCAAACTCATGGAGGACAGCAAAGCATGAAAACGAAACACATCTTCATCACGGGCGGAGTTGTTTCCAGCCTCGGCAAAGGCATCACCGGAGCCGCCCTCGCGTTCCTCCTGAAGCAGCGCGGATACCGCGTAGCGATGCAGAAGCTCGACCCGTACCTGAACGTCGACCCCGGCACCATGAGCCCGTACCAGCACGGCGAAGTCTTCGTGACCGACGACGGCGCGGAGACCGACCTCGACCTCGGCCACTACGAACGCATCGCCGGCGTGACGTGTTCCCACGCCAGCAACTACACCTCCGGACGCATCTACGGCAGCGTGATCGCACGCGAACGCGCCGGCGGCTACCTCGGCGGCACCGTGCAGGTCGTCCCCCACATCACCGACGAGATCAAGGCGGCGATCCGCTCACTGGAGAGCGACGACGTGGACATCGCGATCACGGAGATCGGCGGCACCACCGGCGACATCGAAAGCCTGCCGTTCCAGGAGGCCACCCGCCAGTTCAAGCTGGAGGCGCCCGCGGGCGACGCGATCTTCATCCATCTCACGCTCGTGCCGTTCATCCGCGCGGCGAAGGAGCTGAAGACGAAGCCCAGCCAGCATTCCGTGGCGGCGCTCCGCGGCATCGGCATCGTGCCGGACATCCTCGTGTGCCGCTCCGAGGTGCCGATGGAGGAGGAACACCTCAACAAGCTGTCGCTTTTCTGCAACGTGCGGCGCGAATGCGTGATCGAGGAGCTGGACGTGCAGAATTCCATCTACGAGGTGCCTCTGGAGCTGGAGCAGCAGCAGTTCGACACGCGCGTGCTGGAACTGCTTCACCTCGAGCCGCGCACGATCGACCTGGACGGCTACTGCAAGTGGCTCGAAGGCGTGCTGCATCCGCAGAACAAATGCACCATCGCGGTCGTCGGCAAGTACATCCGCCACCAGGATGCCTACAAAAGCATCTACGAATCCCTCGGCCATGCCGGGATCAAGCATTCCTGCAAGGTCGACGTCCGCAAGATCGAATCCGAGGAGTTCATGAGCTCCGACCCGGCGGCGCTCCTGAACGGCGTGGACGGCATCCTGGTGCCCGGCGGATTCGGGACGCGCGGCGTGGACGGCAAGATCAGAGCCATCGAATACGCACGCACGCACAAGATCCCGTTCCTGGGCATCTGCCTGGGCATGCAGTGCGCCGTGATCGAGTTCGCGCGGGACGTCCTCGGCCTCGCCGACGCCGACAGCTCCGAGTTCAACGAGCACACGACGAATCCCGTCATCGACCTCATGGACGAACAGCGCACCATTCACGACAAGGGCGGCACCATGCGCCTCGGCGCGTACGACTGCGACCTGGTCCCCGGCTCGCTCGCGGAACGCCTCTACGGCGAGGCGCACATCCGCGAACGCCACCGCCACCGCTACGAGTTCAATCCGAAGTACCGCGACGCGCTCGAATCCGCCGGGCTCCACATCAGCGGCGTGAATCCGCAGCGCGGCCTCGTGGAGATCGTCGAGATCGCGGACCATCCGTTCTTCATCGGCTGCCAGTTCCACCCCGAATTCAAATCCCGCCCCATGCACGCGCATCCGCTCTTCGACGGACTCGTGGAAGCGGCGCTGAAAGGTCGTCAAAATGCCGAAACGCACTGACATCCAGAAGATCCTGCTGATCGGTTCCGGCCCGATCGTCATCGCACAGGGCTGCGAGTTCGACTACTCCGGCGTGCAGGCTAGCAAGGTGCTGAAACAGGACGGATTCGAGGTCGTGCTCGTGAACTCCAACCCGGCGACCGTCATGACCGATCCCGAGCTCGCCGACCGCACCTACATTGAGCCGCTCACCTGCGACATCCTTCACGAGATCATCCGGCGCGAACGCCCCGACGCCATATTGCCGACGCTCGGCGGCCAGACCGCGCTCAACCTCGCCATGGAGCTGAACAAGAACGGCATCCTGAAACGCTACCACGTCGAGCTCATCGGCGCCAGCGCGGACGCCATCGCCCGCGCCGAAGACCGCCAGCTCTTCAAAAAGACCATGCAGGACCTCGGGCTCGACCTGCCGCAGTCCGGCTCCGCGCACTCCGAAAGCGAGGCGGACGCCATCGCGCGCACCATCGGCACCTGGCCGCTCATCATCCGTCCCGGCTTCACGCTCGGCGGCACGGGCGGCGGCATCGCGCACGACGAGGCGGAATTCCGCGAGATCGTGCGGCGCGGCCTCGAAGCCAGCCTCAACCACGAGGTCCTGATCGAGGAATCCCTGCTCGGCTGGAAGGAATTCGAAATGGAGGTCATGCGCGACAAGAAAGGCTCCAGCGTTATCGTCTGCTCCATCGAAAACCTCGACCCGATGGGCGTCCACACCGGCGACTCCATCACCGTCGCGCCCATCCAGACGCTCACCGACCGCGAATACCAGGAGATGCGCGACGACTCCCTGCGCGTGCTCGCCGCGATCGGCGTGGAGACCGGCGGATCGAACGTGCAGTGGGCGGTCAACCCGGACACCGGACGCCGCATCATCATCGAGATGAACCCGCGCGTGTCGCGTTCGAGCGCGCTCGCCTCGAAGGCCACCGGATTCCCCATCGCGAAGATCGCCGCCAAGCTCGCGGTCGGCTACACGCTGGACGAGCTCCGCAACGACATCACGGGCAGCACGCCGAGCTGTTTCGAGCCCGCGCTCGACTACATCGTGACGAAGATCCCGCGGTTCACGTTCGAGAAATTCCCCGCCGCCGATCCCACGCTCGGCACCCAGATGAAGTCCGTCGGCGAGGTCATGGCGATTGGCCGCAACTTCAAGCAGAGCATCCAGAAGGCGCTGCGTTCGCTCGAAACGGGCCGTGCCGGGTTCGGCGCGGACGGCAAAGATGCGGCGTTCGAGTCCGCCCCGGACGACGTGCTGGAGGAAAAGCTCGTGAAGCCGAACGCGGACCGCATCTTCTGGCTCCGCGCGGCGTTCAAGCGCGGCTGGGACGTCGAAAAAGTCTTCTCCCTCACAAAGATCGACCGCTTCTTCCTGCGGCATCTGCGCGAACTCGTCATGTTCGAGGATGAGATCGCGTCCGCCAAATCGCTCGACGGCCTCGCCGCCGATCATGCGCTCTTCAAACAGGCAAAGGAATTCGGCTACAGCGACCGCCAGATCGCGTTCCTGCTGCACTCGACCGAAAACGACGTTGCTGCGCGGCGCAAACGCTCCGGCCTGCTGCCGAGCTTCGGCGCGGTCGATACCTGCGCGGGCGAATTCGAGGCGATCACGCCGTATTATTACAGCTCCTACGCGGACGCGGGCGAACCCGTGCGTCCGAGGGGCGACAGGAAGTCCATCATAGTGCTGGGCGGCGGCCCGAACCGCATCGGTCAGGGCATCGAGTTCGACTACTGCTGCTGCCACGCGGCGTTCGCGCTGCGCAAGGCGGGCTACGAAGTCGTGATGG
>JAFSZN010000068.1 GCA_017455665.1 Lentisphaeria bacterium | reverse complement strand
TTCGGGACGACGACGCGCTCAGGGAAAAGACCGCGAAGCTCTGGAGCGAGATGAACCAGACGGAAATCAGGCCGGAGTGGATCAACTGCGAGGGCTGCCGCGCCGACGGCGTGAAGACTTTCTTCTGCACCAACCAGTGCGAGATCAGGAAATGCGCTCTGGGCAAGGGATTTTCCACCTGCGGCGACTGCGCCGAAATGGCCGGCTGCAAGACCGTGAAGACAATCCAGGACCACGTCGAGGACGCCGCCAAGAACCTGAAATGAAGCACAGCAACAAACAGCCGCCGAACGAAGCGCAAAGCTCCGTCTCGGCGGCTTCCCTATTTTTCGGTATACGCTTTTTTGTTGCAGGGAATACCGGCTAAATGATAGAATATGGGATAGTTTTGCAATGCAAAGGAGGTCAGATTCTTGCAGACGTCTTCACGCCGTCGGCGCGGCAGCCTTCGCAGTTGATGTCTTCCGGCAGGATGGTGACGTGGTTCAGCTCGGACCACAGTTTTGCGGTCTTTTCGCGCAACGCCTGGTCGTTATGAATCGTGGCGAGGTAGGCGTCACATTTTTCGCAGTCCAGGCCGCAGCAGGCGATCATGTTTTTCATGGTTTGTTTCTCCAACGTGGCGTTTTTTCGTGAATTGACTTTTTTTGGAAAATGGGGGACGGCTTTCTTCTGCCGTTTCATCCGGCACGGTCTCGGTGGCTTTCATGCGGTCTTTCAGCATCCGATGCCGCTGAAAGCTGCAAGCAGGGCTATTGTGGTGGCTATGAGGTAAAGCGTAAACATGATTGTTGCGGCCCGCAGCTCGAAGTTTTTCCATTTCGTGAAATGGCCCCAGTAGATCATCACGGTTATGAGCAGAATAAGCGGAAAAACAATGAACCAGAGATACCCCAGAAAATCACCTAATCCATTCGATTCACACAAAAACCAAAGAGAAACCCCGAGAGGAAACAGGATCGTATGTGCCGACACCAGAAGGAACGGGAGCAGAGACCGCCGCCGCGTCAGCCGGTCCTGTTTCCGGTTCCGGTAAAACAGGACGAAAAGGACGATCGAGATGATGATGCCCGGCAAAGAGATCAGCAAAGTGGGGATGACGATCTCCATGGTCGTTTCTCCTTCTTAGGAGGGGAGGAGGAAAAGGCTCAGAGCAGGGTGATGGACACTTTTTTCCCGCAGGCGCGGGCGTACCTCGCGAGCGTGGAGAACGTGATGTTCTTCCGGCCGCGTTCCACCGCCGCGATGTAGGTCTGGTTTGTGCCCAGCCGCTTTGCCAGTTCCTTCTGCGTCAGGCCGGCTTCGTGGCGCGCCTTGTACAGGGTCTCGACGAGCTCCATGCGGGCGAACATCTCCGCGATCTTGTCGGCGTTCGCCGGATCGTTGAAATACGCGTCGCGCTCCAGTTCGTCCTCGCTCTTCTTGCCCGTCCTGATTTCCTCGGCAATTCTGGCGAGGTCGGCGTCAATCTGTTCTTCTGTCCAGTAATCGGCATGGTCTTTCATTTTATGTAGCCTCCTTGAATCAGTCGTTTCAATACCATTCGTGCTTGTTTGAGCTCGACGTCAGGTATTTGTTCCGTTTTCTTGACATATCCGTGAATGCCGTAGATCACGTCGTTTAATCCATAAACATAGAAGACACGGACGTTTCCCGTCTGGATGACGCGGATGGCGAACATGTTTTCGCCTTCGATTTTCTCCGCGTGCGGCATGTTCAGATAGCCGTCCTCCTCAAGTTTCCAGATCAGCCCGTTGAGCTCCTGTTTGACCGGCCCAGGCTGATAACGCAGAAACTCCTTCACAGGAGTCAGAAGTTTGAATGTTTTCTTCTTCGGTTTCGGTCTGAACTTTTTCATGGTCCGATTTCCTCTTGTATCTAATATAACCTATCGGATATGCCATGTCAAGCGGTTTTTCTGAAAAAAATGAATGTTTGAGGATATTTCACGCGGGGAGGAGGAAGCGAACAGCTGAGTCGAATTCCGAGGTGGCGCGGGCATGGGCGGCCTGCGCGGCGGAATCGTCGCGGAAGAGCGCGAGGAGGGTCGGGCCGCTGCCGCTGACCATGACGCGGAGCGCGCCTTGTTCGAGCAGGAATTCGCGCAGGATGACCAGCAGAGGAAACTTGACGAACAGGGCATGTTCCAGGTCGTTCCGCATGAACTTCGCGGCGGATTCGTAGTCACGATGACGGAGGGCGTCGATCAGCTCGTTCGTGCGGGGCGGCTCGGCGACGGCGCGGGCGAGGTCCATGTGCTGATATGCCCAGGCCGCGCTGACCGGGAATTGAGGCGCGGCGAGCAGAAGCGGGAGGCGTTCCGGCAGACCGTTGACGGGCGTATGGTGTTCGCCCGCTCCGGTCACGTACGACGGACGCGGATTCAGGAAGAACGGGACGTCCGCGCCGAGAGAAAATGCCGCGGCCTCCAGTTGAGATTCCGACAGCGCGTGGAAGCGTTCCTGCATCAACTTCAGCACGGTCGCGCAGTCGGCGGACCCTCCGCCCATTCCGGCCGCGACGGGGATGTGCTTTTCCAGATGGATGACCAGTCCGGGGACGTCCATTCCGGCGAACTTGCAGTAGGCGAAAACGGCCTTGCCGCAGAGGTTTTTCTCCGGCTCGAGCGGGACGCCGGGGGCATCGCAGCGGATGACCACGCCGGAACCCGCGGGTGCGTCTTCGAGGCGGATCTCATCGGACGGGTCGCGGAACGGATAGAAGAGCGAGTCCAAATCGTGATAGCCGTCGGGGCGCCTGGCCGTG
>JAFSZN010000067.1 GCA_017455665.1 Lentisphaeria bacterium | reverse complement strand
TTGGTCCAGCCGTTTTCATCCTCGCCCCAGCCGTGCAGGAGGAGGAGGACCGGGTAACGCTTTTCGGGATGCGTCTCGTATTCGGCGGGCGTGTAGACATGGCAGACGCGCGGAACGCCGTTGATCTCGGACCAGTAGTCGCAGCGGCGGACCTGTCCGTGCGGGACGTTCTTGTCGAAGTGGTAGTAGGCGGCTTCCTTCTCGTCTTCCGGGATCTCGATGCCGGACTGCTCGAAGTTTCCGCCGAAATACGCTTCCGTGCCCGGATCGAAGAACGTGTTGCCGTCGACGTTGAAGGAATAATAGTGGAAGCCGACGACCAGCGGATCGGTCTTAACGGTCCAGCGTCCGTCGGATGCCTTTTCCATGTTGTAGACTTTGCCTTCCTGCGTGATCGTGACTTTCTGCGCGCCGGGGGCGTTCACTTTGTAGATGGCCTCGCGCGTCTTCGGATTCACGGCGGGATACTGGGAATTGAAGATGGTCGTTTCGGAGGGGACGAATCCTTCCGGAAGCGGTTCCACGCGTCCGCCGCCGCCGAAGCCGCCGGCACCGAACGGGCTGCCGCCGTTGCGCTGGCCGCCCTGACGCTGGCCGCCCTGCCCCATGCCGGGACGCTGGCCCTGTCCCATGGCGGGACGCTGTCCCTGCCCCTGCGCGGGAGCGGGAGCCTGTGCGATCGCAGTCAGAGCGAACGCGAGTGCGACGGAACAACCGAGGAAATAACCGAGTTTCATGTTTTCGAACTCCTTGCTGTGTTTTTGAGCTTCTTCCGGGGTCACCCGACGCCCGGAAGCCAGCCCGTTTGTTGAGAACATTGACTAATATACATTCCCAAAACCAAATTTCAACCGGTTTATTGAGGATGTTTTGTTTTTTCTCGCCGCCGGAATGCATGCAAGACCGGTTCGTGCAGACACAGAGCGGCATTGAGCTTGATGTCTACGAAAGGCGGACGGGATTATTTGAACTGCACCCAGTCGACGTGCATCAGAATGCCGTCTGGCATCGTGACGAAGAGATTGTGCACGCCCTTCAGCTGCTTCAGAACGGCGGCGGAGGCGTCCTGCCATTCGTCTTTCGCCACGACCGGGATCTTTGCGATCAGCTCGCCGTCCACGGCGTCCGCGTGGAACTCGATGGTCCCGCTGCCGCCGACGCGCGCGAACACATGGACGGTCGCGGTCGACAGGTCTTTTTCGCCGAAATCCACGCGGTCGTATTCGATCCAGATCGGACGGCGGTAGTTGTCCTTGTTGCGGAACACCGTCTTCCATCCGGCGAACGGGTCTTCCGTGCGGTTGTATTCGACCCAGACGTGGTTGGGGTCGCCGATGGCGGAATAACGGTCGATCTGGATCCTGTTGGTCGCGGGCGTGATCCCCACGCCGCGCTGCGTCGGCACGATCGGCTGAATGGTCCCGTCTTCGTTGAACGTCAGGTATTCCGCGCAGATGGAGCGGTTCACGTCGTGTTCGCGGCAGTAGTCGTTGTGGTGGTAGAAGAAATACCACTGGCCCTTGTATTCCACCACGGAGTGATGGTTGGTCCAGCAGTCAGTGTTCTGCTCCATGATCTTGCCCTTGTACTCGAACGGTCCCATCGGGCTGTCGCCCATACAGTAGCAGATGCACTCCGTCTGCCGTTCGCACCACGGGAACGAATAGTAGTATTTGCCGTTGCGCTTGAACATGAACGGGCCTTCCTTCAGTCCGTTTCTCGGCACATTGTGGTTGACCGTGACGACTTCCGAATCCAGCTCCACCATGTTGTCCTTGAGGCGCGCGACGACAAGGACATTGCCCTGCGCCTGCCAGGTCAGATACGGCGTGCCGTCGTCGTCGATGAAGATGCACGGGTCGATGCCGTTCACGCCGGGGATCGGCTTTTCCTGCGGCACATACGGACCTTCGGGTTTGTCGGCTATGGCGACGCCGATCGCGTTGCGCCCGTCTTCCTTCTGGCGCGCCGGAAAATAGAAATAGTATTTTCCGTTTTTGAAATTGCAGTCGGGCGCCCACATGGAATAGCTCTTGCCGTCCACCCACGGCACCTTTTCCTGGTCCACGATCACGCCGTGGTCGGTCCAGTCGAACAGGTTTTCGGACGAATACACATGGTAGTCCGGCATGTTGAAGCCTCTTTTATTCCGGGAGCCCGGAGGCGCCGGAATATCGTGCGACGGGAAAACGTACACCTTGCCGTCGAACACATGGGCGGACGGGTCGGCGGAGAACGCACCGGAGATCAGCGGATTCTCCGCGAATGCCGGGGCCGCGAGCGAAGCCGCGAACAGTGCGATACAGATGTTTTTGGGGGTGAGTTTCATGGTTTGAACCTTCCTGATTGCAAAGGTTATTCTTTTATGGCTTTTTCAGGAAAAGCCGTGAACCGTTTCCCGGATTCGAGGCGGGCTTTTTCCGCAAACGACCTTTCCTGTAATACCGGTTTTGTTTGACAGGCTTTATTATACACCTGGTCATCCATAAAATCAAGCTGAAAAATAATCGTTTCCCGATTATTCCGCCATCAAGGCAGCCAAGGCGAAGACATGTTGTCCGCGACCGAAGGGGGGATGTCGGCGGTTCCCCGCGGACACAACCAAAAAAGGACACCCGGATGAACCGGATGTCCTGAGGATCTCTGATGTGCCGGACTGAAACTTACTTCGATTCGGCGGGAGCTTCCTTCGCGGGCGCGAAATCGTTGATCTTCGCGTTCTTCGCGATCTCGTCGTCGAGCATCTTGTTGAGGTCGGCCTGCGCCTTTTCGGCGGCGAGGTACTCGGTGAGTTTGTCCTTGACCTTTTCGATCGGCGTGACTTCTTCCGGAGTCTTTTCGATCAGCTTGATGATGTGGTAGCCGAACTTGGTCTTGACGGGCTTCGTGATCTGCCCCGCCTTTTCGATGCCGAACGCCGCGGTGGCGAACGTCTGGTCCATGGCTCCGCCGCCGTCAAGCAGCATGCCTTCCTTGTCGAAGGCGGGGAGCTTGCCGTTGTCGCGCTTGCCGGAGGGGCAGTCGCTCTTTTCCTGCGCGAGCTTGTCGAAGCTGGCGGGATCCTTGAGGAGTTCGTCGTAGATGGCGTCGATCTTCGCCTTTGCTTCCTTGTCGGCGGCTTCGGCGTCGGCGGCTTCCTTTTCCTCGTCGAGCTGGATGAGGATGTGCGCGACGGTCACGCCTTCGGGCTTCTTGAAGCCTTCGATGTTTTCATCGTAGAGCTTCTTGACGTCTTCGTCGGAGACGTTCTTTTTCGCCTTGTCGAGGAACTCGGTGTGGACGAACTTGGAGAGGGCGGCCTTCTTCTGGATCTCGGGATTCTCGGAAGTCAGCTTCATGTGCTCTTCGATCGAGAGGCCGCGTTCCTTCAGCGCCTCTTCGATCTCCTCCTGCTCTTCCTTCGGAAGCTCGGCGAATTCTTCCTTCATCTCCTTGGTGACGAATTCGGCGGACGGCTTGAATCCCGCCTTTTCGGCCTTCTTCAGCATGATCTTGTCCTTGACCATGTCTTCGATCTGCTTGGACATCGCCTGGCGGAGGCGTTCCTCGCCGATCTGCTTGTAGATCTCAAGCGGGACTTCCTGCGAGACGAGTTCGTCGACGATCTCTTTTCTGGCGATGGGTTCGCCGTAGACCGTGGCGACGGGATCGGGGAGGAATGCGAGGACTTCGAGGATCTCGGCCTCGGTGGCGGGCTTCATGTCCAGATCCTGCATATCCATTGCCTGCGTCTGGACCTGGGGCTGGTTTTCCGTGCCGGACTGCGCCGGTTCTTCGGCCTTCTTGTCGCCGCAGGCGCTGAGCGCGGCGGCCGCGATGCCTGCCGCGAAGCAGAGCGCGACGGCTTTTCCGGTGAATTTCATGACGTTCATGTTCACTCCTGGTTCTGTGTTATTGTTTGTTATCGTATGATTGTATGTTGTGCCGGGGTTCTGCTTCCGGAACCCGCCGGACGGGGCGTCCCGCGTTTCCTTCCGCAAAAACGGATATATACCATTAGCACCGATTCCCGCGTTTTCAAACCGGAAACCCGACTTTTTTCGGGAAAGTTTCGGTTCCGGCGGCGCGGCGGGACGGCGGATGCGGCGGATCAATCCTCCGGTTTCCAGTATTTGACGGTCTTGCGGATGTTCGCGATCTCCTTGTCGAGTTCGGCGGCCTTGGACGGGGCTTTCGCCTTCACGAGGGTGTCCATGACTTTGTCCTTTTCGGCTTCGTACGAGCCGGGGAACTGCGCGCGGTTGGCTTCGTAGTGGTCCTTCAGCGCCTCCTCGTCAATCTCCTTCTTCGCGGCGTCTTCCGCATGCTTGTTCACGAAGAGCTGCATGGCGGTCTGCTTCTGGATGGCTTCGATCTCGGCGACCTTCGCGATCTGGTCTTCCAGGGACGCGCCCTGCGCCTTCAGCGCGTCTTCCAGCGTCTTCCGCTGGTCGGCGGGCATTTCATCGAACTCCTTCATCACGGATTCCTTCACGAGCTGGGGAGACGGCTTGAACCCCGCCTTCTGCGCGAGGTAGAGCAGGATCGCGTTGTCGAGGTTCGCCTGGATCATCTCGCCGATGGATTCCTTCGTGATGCGCGCGCAGTCGCTGGCGGTCGGTTCCTGTTCGAAGATCTCCTGCAGGAGCTCGGCTTTCGTCAGCTTCAGGTCCTCGTATTCCACGAGCATGTCGGGCAGATAGTCGAACTGCTTTTCGAGTTCCGCCATCGTGACCGGCTTGCCCTTGCCGTCGAGGATGTCCTGGATCTTGTCGATGTATTCCGGGGAGTAGCCGGAGAGCCTGCCCATCACGGTTTCGCCGTCGGAGGCAAGCACGACCGTGCAGGGATAGCCATCGACTTTGAACTTCTCGGCGAGCTCGGCGTTCTGCTTCTTGAGTTCGGCGGGGAGCTCCTTCTCCTGCGGGAAGTCGAGTTCGACCAGCACGAGCTTCTTCGCGAAATCCGCGAACTCGGGCTTGTCGAGCACGCCCTCATGGAGCCGCTGGCACCAGATGCACCAGTCGGACCCGGTGAAGAACATCAGGATCGGCTTTTTGTCGGCGGCGGCCTGTTTCTTCGCCGCGTCGAAATCGGTCAGCCACGCGAGCTTTTCCCCGACTTCATCAGGGGTCTCTTCTCCGGATTTTTTTTTTGCGCTTGCGCTGTCCTTCTTCACGGCCTTTTTCAGCTTGCTCACGAGCTCCTTGTCGTAGCCGACCGTGCGGGTGATCTCCTTCTCGCCGTCGGAGGCGACCAGGACCATGGTCGGATAGCCGTTGACCTTGAACTTCTCGCCGAGCGCCTTGTTCTGTTTCTTCAGCGCGTCGGACTGCGGGATGGAGTTCGGGAAATCGAGCTCGAGCAGGATCACGCTGTCCTTCGCGAACTTCTGGAATTCGTCCTTGTCGAGGACGTCCTCGTGGAGCTTCTGGCACCAGCCGCACCAGTCGGACCCGGTGAAGAACATCAGGATCGGTTTCTTTTCTTCGGCGGCCTGCTTCTTCGCGGCGGCGAGGTCGGTCAGCCAGGCGCTTTCCGCCTTCTTTTCGGCTTTTTTCTCTTCCTTTGCGGATTTCACGTCGGCGGCGTCCAGGGTGATCCCGGCGCAGACCGATCCGCAGAGCGCGGCGGCGAGTATCAGTTCGAAATGCTTCATGGATAAACCTCCATCGTGGTTGTCTTCAAAAAAATTAATCTTAATATTATAGCATAAGACAACGGAAAATGCAAATATGTTCCGACCGCCTCGCCCCAAAAAAAATCTTTTTCTCCTTTCAATGGCGGAAGCTTGTACGGCATCGCATGAGGAGCCGCCGCCCCTGTTTTTTTTTGCATATCGGGGTTGATTCTCCGTCAGGGGAATGTTATATTATAACTTATCCCTCCGGGCGCGACTGGCGAAATTGGCAAACGCACTGGGTTTAGGTCCCAGCACCGAAAGGTTTGCGGGTTCGAGTCCCGCGTCGCGCACCACTTCTTTTCCCCGTGATTTCAGCCCCGGGCGCGATATTCCTTCACGAAAACGGCAGATGCGCCCGCAATGAGAGGGGACGCCGGGCGGCGGCGCGACATCACGCGTCTTTCCTGCGCGGCATGTGCCGCCGGACCGCGCGGACGGCTTTTTCAAAGGCTTCGAGGTCTTCGGGATGCGGGATGCGCCCGGCGTAGCGGATCCGCTCGTAAAGCGCAACGCACTCGTTCAGGGCGGGGTCGTCCAGCTCCGCCGCCCACGCGCCGTACGTCTGCCACGGTTCGCGCTGGACGCCCGTTTTCCGCCAGACGGCGAGCTGAAGCGAACGCATCATGCGCGCAGGACGGCGCATCTGCCACGCCAGCGCATAGCGCTTGCGGCGTCTGTTCCGCAGATACACTATGCCCGCGGCCGCGAGCGAGAGCGGCACGAGCAGCCCGAAAGACGAGCGGACAGGATGCTCCGTGAACTGATAGACCGTCCAGCCGTACGCCACATCCCACGCCTGGACGATCGACTTGGCAAGGTAGCCCCGCCGGAACCAGTAGACCATGTTTTCATACCGGAACGCGATGAGGTCCCGGAAGTCGCGCGCCCACGAATCCTCCTCGAACCCGGCGAGGATGTCGTCGATCTCCGTGCCGGGCGGCGTCGCTTCCACGAGCACCCATTTCTGTTCGTCGTCCAGCCACGCCTCCGCCCACGCGTGCAGGTCGAAGTTCGTGGCATAGTAGTAGCCCGCCCGGTTGTAGCGCGTGCAGACCACGCCCGCGACATACCGGGTCGGCACGCCGTACAGGCGCAGGAGCAGCGCCGCCGAGGTCGCGAAAAGCTCGCAGTGGCCGGTCCGGCGGTAGAACAGGAACCGCATGAGCGGGCTGTAGTATTCGCCGCGCGCGGGAACATAGTCGTCCCGTTTCAGGGAGTATGTGAAATTGTTCGAGAAGAACCGCACGACGGCCTCGATGCGCTTCGCGGGCGGCAGATCGCCCGGATTTTCCCCGTTGAATATTTCATCCGTGAGCACGGCGAGCTGGTCCGTCAGCAGGGGCGGCAGCCGCAAATAGTCCCGCCGCACATCCTGTCCCGGCGCCATGTCTTCGGCAAGCGGCTCCTGGTACGCGGCGGCGGGATCGGGCTTGTTGACCGTCGCGATCACGCCGGTGGTCGGGACCCAGTTTTCGGCGATCAGGGCGCCGTCGCGCGTGATGGCGGCGGATTTGGCGTCGATCGTGACCGAGGTGGCGTTCGCGGGCAGCGGCGTCACGGTGTTGCGGAAATCGGATGCGAAGCGGAATTCCAGCCGTTCGGTGTCGATGTCGCCGGTATTCTGGAGCAGGAACGTCAGCACCGTGAGGTTGCGGTCCTCGTCGCGCGTGATCTCCACGACATCAACCGGGTCCTTCTCGTCCGCCACCCATACGCCGCCGTAGCTCCCGTTGAACCCGCGGTAGACGTTGCCGCGCAGATAGCCCGGCGCGGACGACGCGAGTGCGCGCATGACCACGCGGACGGGGGTGTCCAGTTCGAACTGGGGCGACCGGATCGCGACCTCGCCGGGAAACGCGTTGCCCTGTCCGGGCGGAGGCGGCTGGAAGATCTGCTGGAGATGCGACCGCCAGTCGCGGAACGTGTCTTCCATGGAGTTGAAGGAAATGACCGCCGCCGCATAGACCGCGGGAATGACCAGAAGGACCGTCAACGGCCAGATGACGTAGGAGACCGATCTCACGCGGTTCACGGAATCGTACCGGACATCCACGGTCAGAAGCATCAGCGCGCCGACGCATTGCATCATGGAGCATACCTGATACGTCCGGCGATAATCCCGAAGGAGAGCCGTGGTCCCGGCGAAATTGATGTTTTCGAGCTTGGCGGTGTTGTAGACGTCGCCGCACGCCAGAGTCGACAGCAGGGTGATCAGCAGGCACAGCGCCGATACCTCGCGCGTCCGCATGAACCAGCAGGAAATCGCCGAGGCGTACAGCAGGAACGGCAGGAACTGGTGCGACCGCATCAGGTAGTCGGAAAACGTCAGGCGGTTGTCCGGTATCTTCACGAACAGGCCGGGCACGACCGCCAGGATGCCCGCCGCAAGCAGCGAGTAGATGACCGGGCGGTCCCGCAGGCGGAAACTGCGGTCCTGGAAGATCGGGAAAATGACCATCAGCGCCGTCAGGATCAGAATGTGCGGCAGGTCGTATTTCAGCGACAGCAGAAATGCCGGCGGCAGGATCAGCAGGCACCGGCTCGCCAGGTCGAGCTGGCTGCGCTCCGGCGGCTCGTATTCGAACATGGATTTCGCGCTCTTCATAACGGCAGGTCGCCTCCCGTCAGGACGGAGTCCGGCGTGACCACGCGGAGGTCGTCCGGCAGTTCCGTATCCGGCACATGGTCCGCCACCAGCACGGGCACGATCCGCGAGCCGCGCCCGGTGAGGCTGCCGAGAAACGCCCTGGAGACGGCGTCCCAGCGCATCAGGATCAGGAACACCGTGCCGGATTCCAGCGCGTCCTCCGCGATCGGCGCCGCCTGTTTTCCGGCAAAGGCGTCGCGCGCCGAAGTCGACGCAACGGCAAGCTCGTCCAGCAGCGGATCGCAGCCGCGGTCGGGTTCGCCGTTCGACGGGAACCGCGTGATCCGGCCGCCGACGGCGAGCAGGTCGACGTGGTACGACATCGAGGTCAGCGTCTCCGCGATCGACGCCGCCAGCGACACCGCCGCCTCGAACGTCCGGTTCGTGCGGACTTTCAGCAGGGATTCCGAGAGGCTGAACAGCGCCCGGAGCGCGCCGGCGGCCTGCCGGGCCGGGGGAACATGCGCATCCAGCAGGATCGCCGCGTGAGAGACGTGTTCCTGCTGGTACTCCTTGATGACCGGGACGCGGTAGCGCGCCGTCGCCCTCCAGTGGATCTTACGCGGAGAATCGCCGGGCCGGTACATGCGGCAGCCGTAGAAATCCATGCTGTCGCCCGGACGCGGCACCGAGCGTGCGCTCAGGCGCGGCAGGGCGCCGCCGTCGCGCGGGAAAAGATTCCGCAGTTCGCGGCTCGCCGGATGCACGATCAGGGATTCCCTGCGCCCGAACAGAACGGAATGCTTGAAGAGATTGAACGGGAAACTGGACTCCGCGATCCCCTGCGGGATGCTGAACACGCCGCGCTTGAAGGGCTTCAGCGGCAGAGAAAACGTCAGTTCTCCGCGTCCCGACACGGCGCAGTATTTGAACCCGAGCACGCGGCGGAGTTCCGGCAGCTCGATGTTCGGGTCGATCAGCAGGTCGGCGGCGGGCAGGCGCCGGAGGTTGCGGATGCGGTAGTTCACATCGAACTCGATGCCGCATTTGACGCGAGGAGGAAGATCCCTCTCGACGGCGAGGCGGGGACGGAAGACCAGGCCGAGCAGGAGATCGACGAACAGCAGCACCACCAGCAGGAGGAACACGGGGACCGCCGGGCTGTTCAGCGCGAACATGGAGAAGAACGCGTACATCGGGACCACGATGAACAGCAGGCGCATCGGGCGGCTGAAGAGGCGTTCGTACCACGCCATCGCCCAGAAGAGGAGCTTGAGCGACGGCGACCGGTAGTATTTGAAGACGAAGCCGAGCCCGTGCGACTCGCGCAGCCACTGGGGGCCGTCCAGAAACCTCCGCCAGAGATTTCCGATGTAGCGCAGCGGATTCCGGCTCATGTCACGGGATTCCTTTTCCGAAGCGGATCACGCTCAGACGGGGACGCGCGTCTTCTTCACGACGGCGGCGACCAGGTCCGGGGCGGAAACGCCCGCGTGGCGGCTCTTCTGGTTCAGGATCAGGCGGTGCGCCAGGACCGGGCAGGCAAGCGACGACACGTCGTCCGGCGTGACGAACGAACGTCCGTTCAGCAGGGCACGCGCCTGAGCGCAGCGGGCGAGGTCGAGCAAGGCGCGCGGGCTTGCGCCGAGCGAGAAACCGTTTTCCGGTTCGCGCGTGGCGGCGACGAGTTCGCGTGCATACTCCTGCACGGACTGCTCCATCGTCACGGACCGCACGTCTTTCTGGATCTCCAGCAGCTCCGCGCAGGTGATCACGGGCTCGATCCGGTCCAGCGGGTCGTCCTGCCAGCGGTCGTTCAGCATGGCAAGCTCCTCGGCGGGGTCCGGGTAGCCGAGCGAAAACTTCATGGCGAAGCGGTCCAGCTGGGCTTCCGGCAGGGGGAACGTGCCGAAATACTCCACAGGGTTCTCCGTGGCGATCACGAGGAACGGCTTCGGCAGGTCGTACCGGACGCCCTCGATCGACACCTGGTGTTCGTTCATCGCCTCCAGCAGCGCCGACTGCGTGCGCGGCGACGCGCGGTTGATCTCGTCGCCGAGCAGGATGTTCGCAAAGACCGGGCCGGGGAAGAACTTGAACTCGCCGGACTGCTGGTTGAACACGGAGGAACCGAGGATGTCGGACGGCATCATGTCGGACGTGAACTGGATGCGCTTGAAATCCGCCTTGACCGTCAGGGCGAGCGCCTTGGCGAGCGTTGTCTTGCCCACCCCCGGCACGTCGTCCAGCAGCACATGGCCGGCCGCCAGGACCGCGTTCAGCAGCAAATCGATCACTTCGTCTTTTCCGCGGATGACCTGCTTCAAACGGGTCCGTATCTGTCCGACCGTCTCCAGCCGGGACGTCTGCTCTGCCATATCTGCACCTCCGTATCACTGCGCGAAAGAACCGGAGGCGCGGATCGCCCCGGCGACATAAAAACAGCATTTATAATACCCCGTTCCGCGGATTTTTCAACCCCGGAAACGGGATTTGGCGTTTTTTCCGCTTCTTTTTTGGAAAGACAGGTTGCATTTTCGCGTTTGGAGTCTATCTTATTAGTTACTGCTGATACAATCCAAAGGTATATTCATGAAAATCTTCCGCAAACTTCTCGCCCCGATGGCGCTTCTCTGCTCGGTCATCTTCTGCTGCGGCTACCACAGCTGCGACCATGAAGAGGTGAACCTGTATATGGACCCCGACAACTGGGAGGAAATGCAGCTGCCGCCGAAGAACGTGGTGTCCATCCACGAGGTCATCCGGCCCAAGAAGGGCGACAGCATCGAACGCACCGTGGCGTCGTACTTCGGAGGCGAAGTGACCATCAACTCCATCCAGCTGCTCGACTCGTCCGAGATCAAGTACATCCAGCCCGTCCCGATCCCCGGCGACCAGGGATTCTACAACCTCCGCTTCGACCTGACCGACCGCGGCCACAAACTGTGGATCAACCTCAGCGTCCAGCACAAAGGCCAGCAGCTGGCGTTCGTCATCGACGGCACAGTGTACCGCGGATTCGTCCCGCGCCAGATCGCCGACGACGCACTGTCGGTCATCGTGGACGGCCCGTTCGACCAGGCGACCGCGCTGGCGCTTCAGAACAACTCGAAGTACAACTATTTCAAAATGAGGAAGTGACCCCGCCATGGGACTCATGAAACACATCAAACGGGCGATCCCAGTTGTCATGCTTGCCTTCACCGCGGTCTTCTGCTGCGGCGCGGGGGCGCAGAGCTGCTCCGCCGAGGACATCGACAACATGTTCGACCCGGAACACCTCGACATGTCCGACCGTCCGCTGGAAGGCATCATCGAGATCCAGGAGATCATCACGCTGCGGCGCGGCACCGACAAGGAGATCATGGCGCCCACGATGTTCGGCGACGACATCTGCCTGAACAAGGCGATCCTGCTGGACTCCGCCGACGTCAAGGCGATCAAGGCGATCCCGATCGAAAAACAGCCGCCGTACTACAGCCTCGAGCTGAAGCTGACCGACCGCGGCAGGCGCCACTGGATCGGGCTCAGCCTGCCGAACAAAAGCTCGCACGTCGCATTCATCGTCGACGGCATCGTCTACCGCACGTTCGTCCCGCGCCTGCTCTACGACGACGTCACCGACTCCATCATCGTGGACGGTCCGTTCGACCCCGCCACGGCAAAGAAACTTGAAGCCAACGCCGCCCGGAACTATTTCCGGCTCAAATAACGACCTATGACGACACCGAAACACACAGCATATTGCACTTGTGCGGCGCTCTGCCTCGCCGCGTCCGCCCTGCTGACGGCCTCGTGCGGCGGCAGCGCCTCCAGCATCCTCGACCCGCTCAACGTCGACGCCAGGGAGGAAGTCTACAAGCCGGTCGTCGGGAAACCCGGCGAATTCGGCGTAGTCTCCATCCACGAGATCATCCGCCACAAACGCGGCGCCGAGAAGGAAGTCGAGGTCGAGACCATGTTCGAGGACGAGATCATCGTTGACAGGAATCCGCTGCTCGACTCCTCCGACATCATCTCCATCGAGGCGATCGCGATCAACGACCTGCCCGGCTTCTACAAGCTCCGCCTCCACCTCACGCAGGAGGGCGGCAAGATCTGGCGCAAGCTCAGCATCGATTCCAGCGACAACACCAAGTCGTTCGCCTTCCTCATCGACAGCGTCTCCTACCGCACCTTCAAGCCGCGGTTCCTCTACTCCGACGTGGACACCGTGATCGTCGACGGCCCGTTCGACGAGCCCGCCGCGCTGAACCTTGAGGCGAACGCCATCCGCAACTTCATGCATTTTTCCCAACAATAACCCTGCCCAACGGCAGAAAGGACGCCAGCCATGAAACTCCTGTCCGGCATCAAGGCCGCAGCGACCGCGTTCGCACTCGCTGCGCTGACTCCTTCCGTCTTCGCAGTCTCCGAAACCTACATTCCCTCGAACGCGAAATTCGCGCTCTACGTCAACGCGAACAAGGCAGTCAACTCGCCCGCGCTCCAGACGCTGCTCTTCAAGGACGGCGTCGACCTCGAACACAGCCTCGACGACGTGGCAATGGTCAAGGACGACCTCACCGGCGACGTCTCCTTCTTCCTGACCGAGATCGACCCCGGAGACTTCGGGAAATCCCTCATGGACGTCGTTCTCTACGCCCCCGGCCGCGTCAACGCCATCTACAAGCGCCTCGCCGCGCGCGAGGACATCAAGACCGAAGCCTCGTCCGTCCCCGGCGCACGCATCCTGAAGATCCACACCGTGAACGGCGAGACCGACGCACTCGCCATCTTCGAGTTCATCTCCGACGACATCATGCAGTGCCGCCTCGCCATCAACCTCCCCGACACGAAGCCCTTCATCTGGACAGTGAACCCGGAAACCCCGATGATGGTCACCAGCATGAAGACCAAGGGCGCACTCGTCTCCGCCGGGGTCGACGCCGCCTATGTCCAGGGCAGGCTGAAAGCGGCGGAAGAGGCCCATCCGCGCACCGCCGAAGAGAAAAAGACACAGATCAAGGCGGGCGACGGCTCCATCGAGTTCGACGAGGAAGACCCCAGCATCGAAGACATCCGCAACAACCTCAAGGCAATCTTCGCGCGCATCACCGAGGGGTCACGCGGCTCCCTCGACGCCGCCATCACACTCCGCTGCACCTCATCCGCCATCCGCGACGAAGTCTTCCAGACCGTCGACGGGTTCGTCACGCTCTACACCATGGTCTCCAGCGCATCCTTCGAGATCGGCAAGGACGGCAAGCTCATCCAGCAGGGCGGCAAGTCCAACCCGCTCTCCTCGCTCAAGCACGAACCAAAAGGCAACGACGCAGTCTTCACGCTGAACTTCTCCGAGGAATTCCTCGACGACGTCGCGAAATCCGCCGCGAAAAGCAACAAGAAAAACAGCTCGAAGAAGAAAAAGGAAAAATGATCCGGGGGGGCGCCCACAGAAGAGCGGAAAAATGAACCGGCACGCTTTTTCTTTCATTTTTTCCGTTTTTTGTCGTTTTTTTGATTTGAAACCTGAAAAATATATGCTATCGTATTGTAACGGAGAGAAAAAATGAGACGACGCGCGCGCAAAGGTGAATCCGGACAGGTGCTCGCGGAATATGCCGTGATGCTCTGCATGGTCGTGCTCGTCACCCTCACGCTTTTCCTTCTTATGCGGGTCTTCCTGGACTACGGCTGGCGCATCCTGTCGCTGATCGCCTGGGAACCCTGAAACAAACGAAAACAAACCTCGAACCAAGGAGCCCTGATATGAGATTCAACAGAAAGCATTACGGCATGAAGCGCCGGTCCGCCGGCGGACAGGCGATCCTGGAGTACATCATCATCATCGCGCTCGTCGCGGTGGCGGCCCTGACCGTGCTCGGCCTCTTCGGCGACCGCATCAGAGAGCTGATCTCCGGCATAACCGGAGCGCTCGGCGGCAAAACGACCAACGTCGAAGAAGGCAGCAGCAAGGAAGTCCTGAAGACTTTGGACTCCGAGGGCGATGCCGAAGGCATTGATTTCTGACCGGACAGTCTTCGCCTGATGTACGGACACGGGGAGCGCTTTGCCGCCGCCCGTGTCTGAGTGTTTTTCAAAAAGGACGTGCCCTGTGCGCTGTGTGTCCCGACATTTCCTGAGCCGCGGGACAGCGTTTTTCCGCGGCGGCAAGACCGGCTCCGAGGCGGCAATTTCCGCGGCGGGGCATGCGGGGCATTGCATTCGTGGAAACGCCCGCTCACGGAGGGCGGTGTACGCCGCAAGAAAAGGGGAGCACGGCTCCGCGATCCTCGAATCGTTCCTCTGCATGCTTCTGCTCGGACTGATCCTGTTCGGCGTCCTCCAGCTCTTCCAGCTCGTTCTCGCCGACATGGTCACGGATTACGCGGCTTTCCGCGGCGCGCGCTCCGCCGCCGTCGGGTTCAGCCAGATCTATGCAAGGCACGAGGCTCTGATCAAAACGGCGCCTGTTTCAGGCTCGCTCGTTTCGCCCGATCCCGGAAGTTATCCGGGCTGGAATGGATTAAGATCGCAGCAGGCGCTTTTGGAAGACTTCATGAGGGACGGAAATCGCCAGGTGGAATACGCGTATTGGAACGGAGAGGGCGATTCTTTCCATACGAACTATCACTGCATGTATTATGGCGAACCGCTGATCATTGAATGCCCCCTCTGCACCCAAACAAAGAAAACGCATTTGCTGTCTGAACTCAATGCTTATGGAAAACATGCATCGTTTTCCTTAAAATACATCAACTATCCGCTGAACATCCCGCTGCATGAATGGCTTACCGGACACGATTCCATCACGATTTCGGCAGAATCCGAGCTGACGAACCATTCCTCGGCATTTCTGGAGTAACGCAGCATGAAACGGACCGGAACAGCGGCAACGATACGGCGCAGAGGCGGCGAACACGGCCAGGTGCTCATCCTGGCGGTCGTCACGCTCATCCTCGTCATCATCGCCATCCTGCTGCTGTTCGACGTCCAGACCGTGATCCGGGGCAAGGTCAAGGCGCAGAACGGCGTGGACGCCGCCGCGCTGACCGGGGCGGAATGGCAGAAGCACTCGCTGAACCTGATCGGCGAACTGAACCTGGTGCGCGCGACGGGGACCCTGATCTCCGACCCGTTTTTCGCGAGGGGCGTTCTGGAGAATCCGAACTCGAACGCGGCGGAATTTTTCGCCGACCTCCCGAACCCGATCACGCAGGAGGAGTTCACGCTGTTTCCCGAGAAGGCGGAGTTCTACAGACCCGACGGATCGCTGGACGTGGAAAAGCTCAAGGAGGAAGTCCTGCGCGTGGAGAAGGAAAAACGGTTCCTCGACGCGCTCGACGGCATTGTTTCCCAGCTTCAGGCGCGTCTCTCGTTCGTCGGACCGCTGGTCGGATTCGGCGCGGCGCAGCAGGCTGCGAAAAATAACGGACTGACCTTCAATTCCCGCGCTACGGAATTCTACATCTCGTATTTGATGCATCTGGGAAACGGAAACGTTTACGATCTCCACACGCCGATCTTCGTGAAGGATTACGGATGGCGCACCCCGTACGTCTCCATGCTCAACTCGGTTCTCGACTATTCCGCATACCACAACGACCTCACAGATCATACCGAGGGGCGCGCTTACGGGCTTGCCGTCGCGACCACGCCTCCCCCCTCCTTTACGCCGATCCTCACGGCAAATTCATCCTCCGAACTCACGAATTACCTTGGCGACAAGCGGTTCTACGACTTGATCCACGCCCGCGACTGGTGCGAACTCGACCGCCTCCTCCGGCTGGATTTCAGCGGCAACTGGTGGGGCGATTTCGAGTGCAAATTCGACAACAACTTTTTGGGACAGTCCGAGATCCTTCCCCTGCACATTGAGTTCTCCGAAACGCAGGGCCCCTACGATGAGGCGAACGAGGCAAAAGCGCTCAGCCGTTACGCGAACGGCGGAAAGAAACTCTTCAGCGACACCTTCAACAGCGAGATCCCCTACGAATACACAGTCAGCGACAACGTCGTGACAAGCGAAGAGCACGACGGAAACAAACACACCTACTACACGCTCACCAACATCACGATCGCCATCAACGCCGCACTCTTCGAGGAGAGCTACAACGACAAGGACGCAGACCGCCGCTACAACCTCCTGCCGCACCTTACATGGGCAACATTCAACGACGAATGGATCTCATACGAAGACGAAAAAAAGAACAGATGGGAAAACAATATACTGCGCGGAAACTTCAAGCCGGGCATGGATTATAACTCAGGCGCGCTCGCTTTTTTCGAGGCGCAGCAGGACACCGTGACCGTCTCCGGCAACATGGGACGCCCCCGGCACGGCGCCCGCGCACCCGACGTCGGGCAGGTCTTCGCCAATTCCGCCGCCGGAGCGGACGCGAGGGGGGTATCCGGGGCGCTCGCAAGGCTGGACAACGGGTCCGCCGACAGGATCAAGGCGAATTCCAAGGCGAAGCCCCTCGGCAGGATCAAAACGGAAGACGGGAGGTTTCTCCGCCCGTTCGAGGCGGGGCGCATGGTCCTGCCCGTCTTCACGGAAACCGCACTCATCCCGCGCGATCTGGATGCCAATTCGTACGACAGAGGCATCTCCATGATCGACCTGGACTGGATTTATTACCTCACGGAATTCGTCCCGCTCCTCTCCGGCAGTGCAAGCCTTGCGGACGCCTGGGAAAAAGCCGTAACACAGTATCCGGAACACCTCGGCTATTTCTCGTACTACGTTCACGCACTCGCGATCATCAGCGACCCGGCATTCCGCCAGGCAGGGATCAACTGGCTGGATTCTCCCTCGGCTTGGGCCGAGGATGCAAACGGGATCAAGCATCCGATCCGCACGCACAGGGATGACTGCTTCAGAAGCGGCGGAGGACAAAAGATCGAACATATGAACAGCCTTCACTGAGCAGTCCATATTTCATGTAATACGCAAAAGGAGCATCGCACCATGCCTGAATTCCCGTTCAAATCCGTCACTGTCGGCCTGCTGGAGGTCAACTGCTGCCTCGTCCAGCTGCCGGATTCGCGCACCCTGTACGTGATCGACCCGGGCGGCGACTGGAAGCTCATCGAAGCCGAGGCGCGGTCTTTCGACTATGACGAGGCGGTCATCCTCTTCACGCACGCCCACGTTGACCATATCTCCGCCGCCGGAGACGTCGCGGACGCCCTGAACGTCAGGCGCGTCTACCTCAACCCCGCCGACGAGCCCATCTACTACAGCCCCGGCAACACCGTCGGAAACTACATCCCCGCCGCGGAAGACCTCCCCGACACGACCTGGCCGCCAAACGACCCGCGCATGCAGGTCCTTCCCTGCCCCGGACATTCCCCCGGCGGCGTGTCCTATTACTTCCCCGAGCTCGCCACCGTCTTCTCCGGCGACACGCTCTTCCTCACCTCCATCGGCAGGACCGACCTGCCTGGCGGCAGCGAAAAGCAGCTCCTGGACTCGGTGCATAACAAACTCTTCAAGCTTCCCGACGACACGCGCGTCGTCCCCGGCCACGGACCGTTCACATCCATCGGGTACGAGAAGAAGAACAATCCCTACGTCTGAGGCGGCATCCGCCTGAAAAAAGCAAGGTCCGGAACGGATGATCCGGCTTATTCCGGCTGCGCGTATTGTTCGCGCCATGCCGCCGCGCGCCGCACCATGTTGTCGCGCAGGAATTCCGCGAAGAAGAAAATGTCGTTGGCGTGGAAGATCCCCTCGCCCATCTGCCCGCTCGCGTCGAACTCGCTGTACCCCGGCAGTCCCGCGATCACCGCGCCGCGTTCGGGGTCGGCGCGGATGCCGCTCAGCCGCGAGGCTTTGAACGTGCCGGCGGGCTCCTTCTCGGACACGTAATAATACCCCGTCTCCTGCGAACCGGACAGGTCCGCGGGCGTGCCGTCCGATTTCCAGTTCACGGGATTGATGACGGCCCCGCCGGGCACGGTGAACATGTTGTCCCCGGCATCCTCGGCGATGGTGTTCCATGTCAGGATCACACCCGTATCGTCCGCGCCTTTTCCCAGGCGGATCCCGCGTCCGGCGAAATCCCGTTCGATCTCGGCGGCAGTTTTCTTCGGCAGCCCTGCCAGATAGGCGGCGGCGAACCCGGATTCCGGCGTGATCTCCGGCGTGGCGCGAAGGAGTTCGTACAGGTCGGACGCCCCCTGGCTGTGCCCGATCAGGATGTACGGCATGCCGGGCTTGTGGAAGAACTTCATGAAATGCTGAAACGCGGTCTTCGTGTCCTCGATGCCGTACCGGAGGAGCGTCTCGTTCAGGTCGGACGCGAAATCCGTCTCCAGCGCGGTCGAGTAGTCCGCCTGCCGCACGAACGGCGCGTACAGCTTCAGCGGATGCACGGGATCGGTCAGAAGCCCGAACGTGAGGCCGATGTAGTCCGAGGCTTTCGTGCGGATGCGTTCGAATCTGTGGTCCATCACCGGGCGCAGTTTGTTCTGGAAGAGCGTCGGATAGATGTAGAACACCTCGAATTCGGGCAGAACGGAATCCGTCGCACCCATCCGCGCCCAGCTGGCGGGATTGGCGTAGTCCGGCGCGGGCGGGATGACCAGCGGCGCGCTGATCTCCGCCGTCGGCTTCGGCTGCTCCGCGGCATACGCCTCCGCGTCCATTTCCGACTCGGCGGACGCGTCCGGCGTTTCCGGTTCATCCCGCTCGAAGACCGAACAGGACACGAAGACAAGGAGCGCGGGGCAGAGCAGGACGGCAAGCGAGGCGCGGACGAGATAAAGGAAAGCGGAAGCGGCGTTCATGGCACGGGATCTCCGGAAAAAGCAAAGAAAAAATTGAACAAAGCGGTCGTGTTCCGACGAAACGGAGGGAATAATTTACTCCGGAGACACGGGAAAAACAAGGCGAAACGATTTTTTTTCGTTTTTTTTCGGTTTTCGGTTTTCATTTTTACGTTCCCTTGCTATATTTTAATGGCACATGTTATTTTCAACGCTTTTTCCTGAAAGGAAACCTGTATTATGAAGGCCGTTCGTCTCATCCCCGCCGCCGCGCTCGCCGCCTGCATTGTCCTCACCGCGTGTTCCGACTATGTCGGCAAGGAAGCCACGCATCCGCTGTATGCGAAATACACGACCGCGAAATCCGCGAAATCCTACCGCGAAGCCGCCGAAAGCCTGGAGGAATTCCTCACGATCTGCCCGAAGTCGCCGAAGGCGCATTACGACGCGGCAATGCTTTACAAGGAAAACCTCGAATACTATCCCGCCGCGATCTACCATCTGCAGAAATACCTTGACCTCAGCGGCGAAACGCTGTCCCAGCAGGACAAAGCGGCGATCCGCAGATATATCCAGGACTGCGAACGCATGATGTTCGAGACCTACCGCGTCAGCAACGACATCAAACTCGCCGGCGACGTCCCGCAGGTGGATCCCGCCAAGCTCGCCGCGAAGAACGCCGAAAACGCCGCGCTCCGCGAGAAGATCCAGAAGTACATCGAAAACGAAAAGGTCATCCTCGCGCAGAACCAGGAACTCCGCAACCGCCTCGACCGTCTCACCAGCACGGCCGCGACGACCACGAAACCGGCTCAGAGCGGTTCCGCTGCCTCTTCCGCCTCGACGGCATCCTCCACGCGCGGCGTCCCGTCCTCCACGACCGGCACGCCCGGCACCACGGTCGCCGGCGAGAACGGCGTGCGCTACTACTACGTGGCGAAGGGCGACGGGCTTCAGGCGATCGCGCAGAAGATGTACGGCAAGGCGTCCATGTGGAAGGTCATCCAGGACGCCAACAAGGAAGCGCTCGGCGAACGCGGCATCCTGAAGATCGGGCAGCGCCTCGTCATCCCCGCCGTCCAGCAGTAATCACGGTTCGAACCGAGGAGACACCGCCTCATGAAACGTTTCCAGCTCTGGTGCGCGGCAATGCTGCTCCCGCTCCTCGCCGCATGCAACGTCAACGTCATCCCGCCGACCGACTTCACGGAGACCCGGACGTTTGACCTCGCCTCGCCCGCTCCGGTCGGGGAGCTGCCGTTTGTCGTCGAAGTCGAGACCTTTTCCAACGAGTGTTCCGGCCGTTACAAAATGATCGTCCGCGAGGACGCCAACCGGATCGCGGTCGACGAATACAACCGCTGGTCGATGCCGCCCGGAGCCATGCTCACCAAGTACCTCGCCGCCAGGTTCGCCGCGCAGCCTCAGGCCGGCGACAGCCGGGACCAGGGGAAACAGGTGTTCATTCTTGACGGTTCCGTGCTGAACTGCGAACTGGACAAGGCAAAGAAGCAGGTCTGCCTGCTGGTGCATTTCTTCATCGTCGAGCCGGGCAGCAACACCTTCAGGCTCACGGGGACCGAGAACTGCGTCGTCCCGGTCAAAGACATCACCGCCGAAGCGTTCGCGGACGGCATGAACAAAGCCGCCGCGGAATTCGCGGACCGGGTCGTGTCCGTCCTGAAGGAAGAACTCAAAAAACGTGCCGACGAGGCAAACGCCGCTTCGGAAACGAAGTGACCCCCATCCTGTCCCGCGCCCTGTTTCCTGTTCGGCACCTTCCCGCACGCATGACCATGATCGACCCGGACGTCATCATCACGCATTTCTATCCGGAGGACACCCCGCTCCGGAGGCTGCTCCTGCGCCACAGCACGCAGGTCCGCGACAAAGCCCTCGCGATCCTCGCGAATCCGTCGCGCCCGCCGCTGGACCTCGATGCCGGGCTCGTCTCCGCCGGCGCCATGCTCCACGACGTCGGCATCCTCCAATGCCATGCGCCGTCCATCCTCTGCGTCGGCACACGCCCTTACATCGCCCACGGCATGATCGGAGCGGAAATGCTCCGCGAGTACGGACGGACGCACGGGCTCGACCTGGAGCCGTTTGCACGCATCTGCGAACGCCACACGGGCACGGGCATCACGGCGAAGGAAGTCCGCGAACAGCGCCTGCCGATCCCCGAACGCGAATGGCTGCCGGAGACGCCGGAGGAAAAACTCGTCTGCCTGGCGGACAAGTTCTTCTCGAAGTCCGGCGACATGAGGGAAAAACCGGCTGCCGCCGTCCGGCGTTCGATGGAGAAATTCGGCGCGGACACGGTGGAGCGGTTCGACGCACTGCTCCGACTTTTCGGCATTGCCTGACGCCGCGGAACCTCTTGCAGGCGGCTTTTTGCGTTTTTCTCCGAAAAAACCCGTGTTTTTTTGACAAAACGATTCGATTTTTTTAAAAAGTGTGGTAATGTTTTATGATAACTCCGCAAGCATAACGGCTCGCACGCAGCAGAAGGGAATGAAATGGCTTCGTCAGGACAAACAATCATAACCGGCATCGAATTCGGCACGGACAAGATCTGCGCCGTTCACGGCAGGCCGGACCAGAACGGGAACATCGAGGTGCTGTCCTTTGCCTCGCTCCCCAGCAGAAACTCCGTCGTCAAGGGCACGGTCGTCGACCAGAACGCCGCCCTGAACATCCTCAAATCCGTGCTCGACGAATCGGAAAAAGGGCTCGGCAAGTTCAGCAGGTCCGAACAGCAGGTCTATTTCCTGGTCAACGGCATGCATGTCAGCTCCCGGTTCGGCGAGGGGACCGTGCTGAACTACAACGAAGACAAGAAGATCACGGCGACGCATGTGCGGAACGCGATCGAAAACGCGAAAAACCTGGCGGTCTCGACCGATCTCGTGAACATCCAGGTCTACGACTCGTCGTTCCTGCTCGACGGCACGAAACGCACGTTCAATCCGATCGGCAGCCTTGCGGAAAAGCTCACCGCCTACATCCACATCGTCTTCGCGGACAAGAAACGCATCGACATGGTGCAGACAATCCTCCGCGAGCTCGGGTTCGAGTCCGGCTACCCGGTCTTCGTCCCGCTCGCCGACGCGTACGGCGTGCCGACGCAGGACGAACGCAGCCAGGGCACGCTGATCTTCGACTACGGCGCCGGCGTCTGCTCCTACGTGCTGCTGTACAAGGAAGGCGTCATGCAGAGCGGGACGATCCCGGTCGGCGTGAACAACGTCGCGAACGACCTGGCGGTCGCGCTGGAGCTGCCGTACGAATACTGCCAGAAGTTCCTGCGCGAATCCAGGCTGGAAACACTGCGCGGCGAGGGAAAGAACTACGTGGAATACAAGATTTCCAGCGGCGGCTCCGAAAAGATCCGGCGCATCCCGCTCGACTCCTTCGAGAAAGTGATCGACCTGCGTCAGCGCGAGACCTTCTCCATCCTCAAGAACGAACTCGAACGCTCCGGCATGGCCACCTACCTCCGCAACGGCGTCGTCATGACCGGCGGCGGCTCCATGCTCGAATCCGCGCCCGCCACCATGGCGAACGTCATGAACGTCCCCGTCCGCTGCGGCGAGGCAATGAACGTGACCGGCGCGCTGTCGGCGTTCCGCAGCCCCATGCCGTGCTACTCCGCCATCCTCGGACTCATCAAGCACGCCGCCGCACTGGAGGAGGATTCGCCCTCATCCGGAAACGGACTGCGCAACACCATGATCCATGCCACAGACCAATTCCTGCAGCGCATGAAAGAACTGGGAAAGGCACTCAAAATATGATGGAACAGAACGCAAACACGACCGCCGGCCTCTCCCGGGCTCCCATCGGAAACGGAAAAGCGCTCGTCGTCGGGCTCGGCGGCTGCGGCATCCGCATCCTCGAACACCTGTACGCCAATCCCCGCGCGAAATGGCTTGTCACGCTCGCGGTCGACACCGATGGCGGCGTCCTCGCCGGAACGCACGCAGATGCCGTCATCAACGCCTCCGCCGACTGGAACTCGAAGTCCTGCGCCGGATGCGGCGGCGACATCATCCGAGGCGAACGCGCCGTCTCGCACGAACGCGCCAACCTGAAACAGCATGTCCGCGGGTTTTCCCTGATGATCGTGACCGGCGGGCTCGGCGGCGGCACCGCAACAGGCGGACTCCGCACACTCGCCAGCGTCGCACGCGAGGAAGGCATCCCGACCGTTTTCCTGCTCACCACGCCGTTCTCGTTCGAGGCGCACTCCCGCCGCAAAAACGCCGAGGACTGCCTTCAGGAGATCCTGCCGATCGCCGACGTGGTCCTGACGATGCCGAACGACCTGCTCTTCAGCAAGCTCCCGCCCGACACGCCCGCCGAAAACGCCTTTGCGACCTCCGCACACGAAATGGCGTCGACCGTCGTCGGGATCGCCTCGGTCCTGCGCTGCCGCGACCTCATCGGCACCGACTTCGCCACCTTCATGCGCGCCCTCCACAAACGCAAGGCGGCATGCGGCATCGGCGTCGGAGTCGCGGAAAACTCCGACGGGCTCGACCGCTGCGCCCTCGCACTCACGCGCATGCTCGATTCGCCGTTCCTCGGCGGCAACGACGCCATGAAACGCGCCGACGCCGCGATCGTCACGCTGACCGGCGGACCCGACCTGGAGCTGGGCGAACTGAAACGCACCCTCGAGCTCGCGGCGGGCGTCCTGCCGAAGAACGTCGAACTCCTCTCCGGCGCAAATGTCTGCGACGAAGCTGCCGGCTCCGTCCAGATGACCGCCGTCATCTTCCAGTATTCGCCCGAATCCAAGCCCGCCCCTATGCCCCGGCGCGCACCCGCGCCCGCTCCCGCCGCCGCGCCCGCCGCCTCCGACGAGCTTCCGCTACCCTTCTCCGCCGCGTCGAACAACGTCGAGGAGGTCGAGCTCGGCCTCCAGAGCTACGACAAGGGCGTCTTCGAGAAGCTTCCCGCCGTGCGATTCCGCGAGGAGGACCTCGACATCCCCACCTACCAGCGCCGCAACATCCGCATCGACAAGGGGAGCTGAACACAATGAAAGCCGCACGTCTCCGCCTCGTTTCCGCCTTTGCCGCCCTCGCTGTGCTTGTTGCGGCCGCCGTTTCCGCCTGCAACGACGAAAAAAGCTTTGCTTCGCCTGCCATCGACGGCGAACTCGCCATGAAGTACGCGCAGAGCAATTTCGACCTCGGGCCGAAGGTCTTCCGCACCGAGGGCGCGAAAAAGTCCGCGGAATGGATCGCGGAGCAGGCGCGGATGATACCCGGCTTCGACAAGGCGGGCCGCGTCCGCATCCCCCCGTCCACACGCGGCGAGTACAACGTCGAGATCACATTCCCCGGCAAAACGGATGACTTCATCGTCGTCGGCGCGCACCATGACACCAAGCGGCTCTTCAGCGTGCCGGATTTCGCCGGAGCCAACGACGGCGCGTCGGGAGTCGGCGCCCTGCTCGCGACCGCCGACACCCTCGCAAAATACGCGCAGGAACAGATCCTCCCCTGCACCGTCCGCCTCGTCTTCTTCGACGGCGAGGAGGCGCTTTACCAGTACACCGAGACCGACGGCCTCGTCGGCAGCCGCGCCTATGTGGACATGCTCCACCAGGCAGGCGACATGAAACACTGCCGCGCCATGGTCCTGCTGGACATGATCGGCGACAGGGACCTGCACATCGACCTCGCCGGCAACTCCACGCCCGCGCTCGCGAAAGTCGTGATGTCCGAAGCGGAAGCCGCCGGTTACGCCGACAAGTTCTCCCGCGGCAAGACCGCCATCCTTGACGACCATTACCCGTTCATCCAGGCAAATCTGCCCGCCGTCGACCTGATCGACTTCAACTACGGCCCGGACAACCGCTACTGGCACACCGGCGCCGACACCATGGACAAGATCTCGGCGGAAAGCATCAAGACCGCCGCGGACGTCGCGCTCCGCGTCGTCTGGCGGCTCGCCGAAAACGGATTCGCTGACCTGTGAAAAAAATAGGCATAGACTATTTCCATTGCCGAGAACGGTTTCTGGCGCTGCCCGGCGTGCGCGAGGTCCGGAAGGGCCCGTACCGGTTCGCCGTCGCGCCCGGCCCCGCGCAGGACTACCTCGCGGAGCATTTCGCCGAGGCCGACCGCATGATCCGGGACGGCGCCCATGCGAAGGAATCGTGGGAGTCCAGCGCCTCGCTCTGGACGGTTCCCGGCGGCGAGAAGATCTTCGTGAAGCGAAACCGCGTTCACGGCTTCGAATACACCTTCAAATACTTCTTCATCCCCGCCCGCGCCTTCCGCGCCGCGGTCAACGCACAGCGTGTCGAAGAGGCCGGGATCCCGACCCCGCGCGTGCTCGCCGCCGGGGAAAAGCGTTTCGCCCGCTTCCTGCTCGCCGGGTACCTCGTCACCGAGGCATTGACAAACGCCCGCGACCTGATGTCATACGTAATCGGACGCCCCGACGCCCCCGCCGGGATGCCCGCTATCATCCGCGAAACAGCCCGCGTCGCCGCCGCGCTCCACGGACACGGGTTCTACCACGGCGACCTGAAACTCGTCAATCTCTACCGCACCGGCGACGACGCCCCCTGCGGCGTCTGGGACCTGGATTCCGCCCAGCTTTTCCCCGGCGAAGTCCCGCACGAACTGATCGTCCGCGAGCTCGGCCGCATCGTCTCGTCCGTCCTGATCTTCGCCGAACAGAATCCCGCGTTCCCCGACGATTTCTTCGACCTGCCCCGGGTCACGCGCGACCTGCTCGATGCCTACTCGGAATGGGCAAAAACGCCCGCGCCGTCCGAGGTCATGGACATCGCCCGCATCCGCTGGCTGAACAAACGGAAACTCCGGTTCGACTATGGAGGACAACACGCATGAGCAAACATATCTTCACGCCCAACGGCAATACGCCGCTTTTCGTCAACGCCGCCGACGGTGCACTCAAATTCATGTTCCCCGTCCCCGAGCGCTTCACCATCTCCAACGACGACGTCCTCCGTATCGACGATTTCTTCGATCCGTACATCGAGCCGGACGCCATCCCCGGATTCTGGTCCGGGCTCCGCCCCGAAACAACGCAGACGCCCGCACTCTACCTCAAAAAGCGAATCTACCCGACCGGGCTGAGTTTCCGCAACATCTTCTCACGCACCAATCCCTTCCGCCGCGCCGAATGGGCTGCGCTTGCCGCCGACGCCGGAGTCTCCACGCCGGCAGTCCTCGCCATCGGCATCCGCAGAAGGGGGCTCCTCATCAAGGCGGTCTATCTGGCCATGGAGGCGATCTCCGGCGCCGACGAAGTCACCGACATCTTCTGCCGCCCGAACGCACGCGCACGCGTCGCGCTCTTCATCGAGGACAGCTCCCGCCTCATCGCCGCGCTCCACTCCGCCGAACTCTTCCACGGCGATTTCCGCCTCTCCCATTTCTATTACCGCGGAGCCGTCCTCTCCCTCTGGAATCCCGGCTGGCTGCGGTCCTGGTCCGGGCACCTCACCGAACGCAGCATCCTGCGCGACCTGGGTTCCCTCGGCGCGGCAGTCTGCATCGAGGCGGCCAGGCACAGGCCCGCCCTCGACGACTTCATCTCCTGCGATGCAACGGCAGAACTTCTCCTGTCAGCGTACGCCGAGGTCGCGCCCGGCTGGATCCCTCCGCTCGGACACCTCGTCCGCGTCATCGAGAAGAACTGCGCCCAGATGCGCCGCTAGCTCAATTCCAACACGGGGCCTTTTGTGCCTGCGTGAAGCCAGGCACCCCCGCAGCGGAGGATCTGTCCTCCCCAAAAAGAAAAAACCTCCGGCGAACCGGAGGGCAACAAATCAAAACGGTCATTTGACGGAGCGGGCGGAACAAAACATCCCGGAAAGGCGTCATCGTTCTGGAACGACACCCATTCCGACCGGACAGGGACGCTGTCCGGGAAAAGAGGGAAGCGGATAGTCCGCCGACCATGAAAAAAGGCTTACTCGGCCTTCGCGGCGACCAGCGCGGCAAGACGGGATTTCTTGCGGTTGGCCTTGTTCTCGTGGATCACGCCGACCTTGACGGCCTTGTCGAGGGCGGAGCATTCCTTGCGGAAGAGCTCGTCGACGGCGGCCTTGTCATCGGAAGCGGCGGCCGCACGGAAGGTCTTCTCGAGCGTGGCGAGAGCGTTTCTGTGGGATTTGTTTTTGATGCGTGCTTTTTCGCTGTTGCGCTGCGTCTTCACAGCGGACTTGCGGACGTACGTTTTGGGCATGGTGTCACCTTTCGGTTTTCAGTATGTTTTTCAGACAAAATGCGTATTCAAATCAATTTTTGAACAATTAATATACCATGCCGCGCTCCCTTTTTCAAGACGCAAAACCGAAAAAGCGTGGATTTTTCCGTTTTTTCCGCTCCCGCAGGAAGTTTTTCCTGCTTTTTATGCGGAATAAACTTGAACTATCTTCTTTTTGATGTATTGTATTAACGCTGTGATTCGCTCGCGCGGATCCCGGTACAAAGTCGACGGACCGCGCCGCAGGGCGCATCCGGGCATGCAGAAACCGCCAGACCCTTTGAGGCGGATGGTTGCGGAGCCGCGCTACGGTCCGCGCAGCCGGACGGTCAGGGGCCTGTGGGGTTGTTTTGCATTTGTATGCGGGACGTGCGGCGGGAAACGGCGTGGAACAAACAGGCAAACCGCGGACGGCAGCCCCGCCCCGGCATCACGATAGTACAAACGAACCGACACCTGGAGGCAAACATGAACAACGAACTACTCGCAATGCTTGAGTACATCGAACAAGAACGCGGCATCAGCAAAGAGCAGGTGGTCAAGGCACTGGAACAGGCGATCCTTTCCGCATACAGGAAAAGCGCCCACCCCGCAACCGATCTGAACGTGAAAGTCAATCTCCGCACCGGCGAACTGAAAGCCTGGGCGCGCCTGAAAGTCGTCGAGGAGTTCCCCACCGACGACGAGATCCTTCTGGCGGAAGCGGTGCGCCGCATCCCGGGCGCAAAGCCCGGCGACATCGTGGAATGGGAAGTCACGGCGGCGGATTTCGGCCGCATCGCGGCCCAGACCGCGCGCCAGACCATCTGGCAGCTGCTCCGCAAGGCGGAAAAAGACCTCGTGCATGACGAATTCAAGGACAAGATCGGCGAGATCGTGACCGGCACGGTCCATCACGCCGACGCAGCCGGCATCGTCGTCGACATCAAGAAATCCCAGGGCATCATCGCCGGACGCGACCGCATCCCCGGCGAACAGTTCTCCGCGGGCGACCGCGTGAGCGCCCTGCTCGTGAAGGTCGACATGGAAGGATCCGGCCCGAGCCTCATCCTGACCCGTACGTCCAACAACTTCGTCCGTCGCCTCTTCGAACGCGAAGTCTCCGAGATCCACGACGGCGTGGTCGAGATCGTCGGCATCGCGCGTGCTCCGGGATCCCGCACGAAGGTCGCGGTCAAGTCCAACGACCCGCGCGTCGATCCGGTCGGCGCCTGCGTCGGCATGCGCGGCCTCCGCGTCCGCAACATCACGAACGAGCTCGGCAGCGAACGCATCGACGTGATCCCGTACAGCAGCGACCTGAAGACGTTCATCGCGAACGCCATGCACCCCGCGAAACTTCTCGACATCGAGCTGAACCCTGAAACGAAGACCATCACGCTCCATGTCGACCAGGAAAACTCCCGCCTCGCGTTCGGACGCAAGGCGCAGAACGTCCGCCTCACCCAGCGCCTCGTCCAGTGGAATATCAACATCGTCATCGAGGAGAGCGAGGAAGAGGAATTCGCCCGCAAGAAACAGGAAGCCGCGGCGGAGCTCGCTTCGCTGGCAGGCGTCTCCGCCGAAGCGGCGGAAGCGCTCGTCGAACACGGCTATCTGACTGTCGAAGGGCTCGGCAACGCCTCCGCGGAGGACCTCGCATCCATCGCCGAACTCACCGATGAAGACCGCGCGGGCATCGCGAAAGCCGTCGCGGCCGCGAAAGCCGCCCCCGCCGAAGCGGAGAAGCCCGCGGACGCCGCCACGGAAGGACAGCCGGAATAACGGCGCAACCGCGTGATTTGAGGAGTACCCATCATGGCTAGCAAAAATATCAGGATCAGAGACTGGGCCACGCAGTACGGCCTGCAGAACAAAGACGTGATCGCCGCGCTCGACGAATTCGGATTCCCCGGCAAAACCGCGTCCTCCAACCTCCCCCCGGAGGCGATGGACCGTCTCGCCGCGAAATTCAAGCTCAAAACGGATGCGAAGCCCGCGTTCGAAAAGCCCGCGCAGGCGGAAAAAACGGCGAAGCCCGCCGCTCCGAAGAAAGCCGAAGAGCCGAAGAAGGAGACGCCGAAAGAACAGTCCAAGGCGCAGGCCCCTGTCCAGCCGAAGCCCCAGCCTCAGGCGCAGGCCCCTGTCCAGCCGAAGCCCCAGCCCCAGGCACAGACCCCTGTCCAGCCGAAGCCCCAGCTTCAGCCCAAACCTCAGCCTCAGCCGCAGCCCAAGCCCCAGCATGTCCTCGGCGGAAACGCCGCGAAATTCTCGTCCGACCTTGACGACCCGGACGACGACTCCATGCAGGGCCGCCGCGAAAAGTTCAACCATCCCGGCGGAGGCAAGAACTTCCGCCACGAGATGCGCGGTCCCGCCGGACACGACAACCGCAATCGCGACAACCGTGACAACCGGGGCGGACGAGACAACCGCGACAACCGGAACCGCGACAACAGAGGCCGCGACAACCGTGACAACCGCAACCGCGACAACCGCGACAACCGCCCGAACAACGAGCCGCAGGCCGCGAACAACGTCCCCGGCCGCGAGGTGCATATCAAGACCCCGATCGTGGTGAAGGCGCTCGCCGACGCCATCGGGCGCAAGCCGAACGAAGTCATCATGAGC
>JAFSZN010000066.1 GCA_017455665.1 Lentisphaeria bacterium | reverse complement strand
CTTGTACTGGACAAAAATTTCGCCGTCCGGGAATCTCTGCACGGTCACGTGGCCGAGCTGCTGTCCCAGGCACTGCGCGATCGATTCGGCGAGTTTCGGATGTGATGTCCCGCTGTAGAGTCTGATGTCTCTCGCGTTTCCTTCCATGGTGTCCTGTGTCTTTCCGTTCGTGGTTGAGGGGTTATGTTTGGCAGACACCCTGTCCGCGGTACGGAAATCGGCCGAACGCGAGTCCTTTTTTCCCGCAGCCGGAGCAAATGCTCCCGTCGCTGCGCCATGCCGGGATCCTGAAAACGAGGCGGCATATCAGCCGGAAATCCCTGTGCATGAAAGAAAACCCCGCGGTCATGCGGGTCCTGCGACCCACCGAATCCGAACAGACGGATTAAGGTTTCTGTTTCAACGTGTCTTATTAATATAGACCATATTTCCGAAAATTCAAGTTGGATTCCGTTATTTTTCACTCATTTCGTGACTTTTTCGCAAAAAGGGAGGGCAAGCCCTCCACGTGGGCAGTGCCGAGCTCTGCGACGGCAAACACGGAGTGTGCCAAGCAGTGCCGTGCTCCGCGACGGCACGATGAGATTGCGTATGAGAGCGTAAAAAACAAATACATAACATGAAAAAACGGAAAAAAAACAAAAAGAGACTTGAAATCGCTCAAAATGCGTGTATAGTAAAGGTATAGTTCGGTACTGCTGTGCAGTTCGATATGGGTCATCCCAGCCGAACTTCTTTTTTTTACCGTTCCACTTCCCCCGCCGAAGGAAACACCTTCAATCCGTCTTTCTTGTCGGGATCTGTGTTAGCCGAGTTGTAGAAAAAGGGTTCGATGCGTTTGAAGAACTCATAGTCTGGATTATCGTCCTTGAATCTACGGTAGACGATGTAACAGCACAAATCCGCAAGCTGAACGCCGACACATGTCGCGCTGCTGACAAACATCGGCATTTCAATGATGTGGCTTAACGAAAGCCCTGATGACGCACCTTTTTGATAAAGGTTCACATGGGCACGGGTCGTTTGCAGATTCTTCTGCTTGTCGGTATCGTCCGTTATCAGGATGGCCTTGTGCTTCGGATGCCGTTCTTTCATGAAATCCTCCACCCTCTCGCAGAGCAATTCCCACGCCTTGTTGTGAAGCTCCTGTTGGTTTGCCAGGCGTGAACCGGGAATAATCCGTTTTTTGTCCATGACGACCGAGATCAAGACGGTGTTACACCTCTCAAGCTGGGAATAGAATTCGTTGACAAGGCCCATTCGCTCCTTGTCGGTCTGATACAGGGAGAACGGATGGCTCCGACGCGCCTTTTCATTCCGCAAAAGCGTTGATTTGACCTCCGCATCCACAGCGAAATCAAGTGCAATGCCCTGTTGTGCTTCAATGCGTGAAATGATACTGCGTTTGGGGCGTGCGATGTCGAGGTAAAAACGTTTCCAATGACCTTCGAACATTCCGACCGCCGTGAGGACATAAAAACGTTCCTGTTCGATGTGCCCGACATCGCGGTTTCCGGATTCGTCTATGTAGAAAAGATACATGGTCTGCCGCCTGAAAAGTTGATTGAGATACCTATTAAAAGTCAGACTATACTATATGCCGAACCAACCGGAAATCAAGTCCGAATGATGCTTTTCAGGGAAAAATGTCGCATCAGCTTCATGCTCTCCTTGTCCGGCCAACTATGGCGGAGAGATCGCGTGCGGAAAAGCGAAAAACCGGTTTTTTCCGTTTTCTTTTCCGTTTTCACTGGATTTTTGCGGAAAATGCTGTTACATTATCGAACGGAATTCCGGCTCTATCCATTTCACAACAGAAAGGATCCTATATGAAACACAAGGCTCTCATCGGCATCACCGCCGCGGCCGCCATCCTCTCGACCGGCGCCGGGCTGGAAGCGCAGGACCAGAACGCGCCGAAGACCATGACCGGCACGCTCGACCCCGCCAAGGTCAAGTTCGACATCAGCCCGACCATGTACGGCGTCTTCTTCGAGGACATCAATTTCGCGGCGGACGGCGGACTCTACGCCGAGCTCATCAAGAACCGTTCCTTCGAGTTCCCGAACGGGCTTTCCGGCTGGGAGACGGACGGCAAGGTCCAGGTCGTCAAAGGCAGCGAGGGCGACGTCCCGTTCCCGCGCAATCCGCATTTCGCGCGTCTGACAGCCGAATCCCACCGCGACCAGTGGACCGCGCTTGACAACGCCGGATTCCGCGGCCTCGCGTTCGAGAAGGACAAGACGTACCACCTGACGCTGATGGCGCGCCTTGCGCCCGGCACGACGGAACCGGTCAGGTTCGACGCCGCATTCGTCCGGGAGGACGGCACGATGGAAGCCCGCACGCCGTTCACGGTGAACAGCCGCGAGTGGAAGGAATACAAGGTGGACGTGAAGGCGGTCAGCACGCAGACGCGCGGCAAGTTCCGTCTGCTCCTGAACGGCCACAGGGGTACGGTCGACATGGACCACATCTCGCTCTTCCCGGAGGACACCTGGAAGGGCCGCGCGAACGGCCTCCGCAACGACCTCGCGCAGGCGATCGCCGACCTCAAGCCGAAGATCTTCCGTTTCCCCGGCGGCTGCATCATCGAAGGCACCAAGCTCGAGGACCGCTACCAGTGGAAGAACTCCGTCGGCCCGGTCGGCAACCGTCCGCTGAACAGCAACCGCTGGAACAACACGTTCGTCGACCACCTGACCCCGGACTACTTCCAGAGCTACGGGCTCGGCTTCTTCGAGTTCTTCGAGTTCTGCGAGGACATCGGGGCGGAACCGCTGCCCGTGCTGAACATCGGCCTCGCGTGCCAGTTCCAGAACGACGCGAACGACCGCACCGCGCAGGTCGCGCTCGACCAGCTCGGGCCGTACATCCAGGACTGCCTCGACCTCATCGAGTTCGCGAACGGCCCCGTCACCTCGACCTGGGGCAAGCTCCGCGCCGACATGGGCCACCCCGAGCCGTTCAACCTGAAATACATGGCCATCGGCAACGAACAGTGGGGCAGACTCTACACCGACCGCCTCCCGATCTTCCTGAGGGAAATCCGCGCGAAGCACCCCGAGATCAAGATCATCGGCAGTTCCGGCCCGAACCCGGACGGCGCGGACTTCGACTACCTCTGGCCGAAGATGCGCGAGTTCAAGGCGGACCTCGTCGACGAGCACTACTACCGCAATCCCGACTGGTTCCTGAAGAACATCGGGCGCTACGACAAGTACGACCGCACCGGCCCGAAGGTCTTCGCCGGCGAATACGCCTGCCACGACAATCCGACCAACTCCCTCCGCGCCGCGCTCTGCGAAGCCGCGTTCCTGACCGGCATCGAGCGCAACGCCGACGTCGTGCGCATGACCTCCTACGCGCCGCTCCTCGCCAACTACTACGCGTGGCAGTGGGCGCACGACATGATCTGGTTCGACAACACCACGGTCGTGAAGACGCCGAGCTATTTCGTGCAGAAACTCTACAGCACCAACGCCGGCACGCACACGCTCGACCTCTCCGGGCTCGGCGCGCTCCCCGCCGACTGCTACTGCGGCGCGGTCCTCGACGAATCTGAGGACGGCAACAGCGTCATCGTGAAGTTCATCAACCTCGGCAAGACCGCCGTCCCGATCTCCATCAGCATCCCCGGCGCGGAGGACGGCGCGGAAGTCTCCATGGTCGGCATCAAGGGCAAGGACCCCGCGAACAAGAACGACCTCGCGAATCCCGAGCTCGTCAAGCCGGAGGAATCCACGCTGAAGATCGCCGCCGGCATCCTTGAAGCAAAACAGGCGCCGTTCAGCTTCATGGTCTACCGCATCCCGGTCAAAAAATGACCCGCTGAAACATTCCGTTTGAAGTCAAAACAGCCTCATGGCCCCTCCCTCGGGGACCATGAGGCTTTTGCATGGTATCGGCGATCGAACGGCGAAACGAACTAGCCGCAGGTGATCTTTTCCGGGCGGCGCGTGATCATGCCGGTGAAGAACGAGGCAATTCCGTTCAGGATCCCGGCGGAGGCTTTCCTGCCGGAACACCCCATCGCCTCGGACGCGAACACCTCGGCGTCGGCGAAATGCAGCAGGAGCTTCAGGGGCGTGACGGATTCGCCGCCATGCCGTCCGCAGGCGTCGTCCGCAGCGATGCACAGCTCGTCCACACACGCCGCGACGGGGACCAGAAGCGGCGCGAAGGCAAGCTCCGTGACCGGCGTTTCCAGCCTGGATTCGCGCAGAAGCGGGAAGAAGCGGAGTTCCACGCGGAGCGCCGGGAAGACGCGCAGGTCGACCGGCTGGACCTTCACCGCGCGGCATTGCGGATCCAGCAGGCGCGCGGACGCGGCGGAGATCCGGCTGATGAACTCCTCCGGCGGCAGGATGAACCCCTTGTCGTTCCAGCCGGGCTCGGGGAGCGACAGATTCACGGAGCCGACGGCGTCGAGCGAATCCGCGAAATGCTTCGCAAGTTCGAAAACGAGATCGGTCGAGGAGGCGTCCGCGCCGATGGAGCGCAGCGTGTTGGAGACTTTCCGCGCGACAGCCGCGAGGCGTTCCCCGCTCAGGGCGAGGCGTTCTCCCAGCAGCGCGGCAATCCGGGCGTCCTGGAAATGCTCCGATTCGCCGTCGATGCGCTTCGTGCGCCCGTAGGCCGCGGCGGCATCGTGCAAGCCGACCGACTGCAGGATGTTCGCGATCATGGCGTCGACCGCAGCTGCCTTCACGTACAGCGGGCCTTTTTTCGGCTTCCCGGCGTGGCGCAGAGCGTATTCCACGGCGCTGACGGCGTCGCGGGCGAGCGCGTCGGACTCGGCGCCGTTTTCCGGCAGGACGGACCGGATCCGGGCGGCGAGGTCGTCCGGGGCGAACGGCACGGCACATCCGTGCGAATCCTGAAGGAAGATCGCCTGTGCGGAAAGTTCGATCATGGGTGGTCCGTCCTTTTCATGTTCCGTTCAGAAGAGTTCGGGGCGGTTTTCGATCAGGTAGCGGTAACGGTCCAGCACGCGGTCCTTCGTGACGAATCCGACGTACACGCCGTCGCGCACCACGGGGACCTCCGTTTCCTGATGCTTTTCAAAAAGGCCGATCGCGCGCCCGAGCGTGTCGCCCGGCTTCAGCATGGCCTCGGGCGTGCGCATGATGTCGAAGACCAGCGCGACGTCGTAAAGCGACGTCTCCAGCAGATAGTGCCGGATGTCGTCGAGCGTGACGATGCCCGCGAGGCGCCCGTCGCCGTCGAGCACGGGAAACACGTTCCGGTGCGTCTTCATGACCGAGTTCAGAACGCTCCGCATGGAATCGGTCTCCGCCAGCGGCAGATAATCCTTTTCGATGAGCTCGTCCGGAATCGGCCGCGTGAGCGCGTCGGCGTCGCGCGTGCCGTCCGGGTCGCCGCCGTGGAACAGGATCATCGTCTTGTAGACGTTGTGCGTGCAGAGCTTGCGGCAGACGAACGTGGAGAGCGCGGACACGATCATCAGCGGGATGAAGAGCATGTAGCCGCCCGTCAGCTCGGCGATCAGGAAGATGCCGGTGAGCGGCGCGTGCATCACGCCCGCCAGCACGCCGCCCATGCCGATGGCGAGGAAATTCGCTTCGCTGATGTATCCGCCCCACGGAAGCTCGACCATGTGGATGAGCTTCGAGATGGAGTAGCCGAGGAACGCGCCGATGAACATCGACGGCGCGAAGATGCCGCCGTCCGCGCCGCTCTCCAGGCTCGAGATCGAGGTCAGCGCCTTCAGAAACACCAGCAGGAACGTCAAGGCCAGGAACACCCACGGATTCGAGAAGACCGCCGCGAGCGGACTGCCGGAGTACAGCGTCTCCGGTTCGGTCAGCAGATGGCGGATGAAGTGGTAGCCGTCGCCGCGCAGCGCCGGAAACATCAGGATCGCGAGGTAGAGGATCGCGCTGCCAATCAGGGCCTTCACCCACGGATTGCTCACGCGTCCGTACCGCTTCGAGATGCGCGTGTACATCTTGATCACGAAGACGGAGACGAGTCCCGCCGCCGCGCCGAGGATCACATAGTACGGCACCGCGCGCATGTTCCACTGCAGCAGGTCGATGTACGGACGCGCCGGATAGATCTGCTGCGAGACGAGCAGCGCGGTCGCCGAGGACAGGATCAGCGGGATGATCGCCGGGATCGCGCTCGCGGTCTTCGGGAGCAGGATCTCCATCGCGAAGAACGCTCCGGCGACGGGCGTATTGAACATGGCGGAGATGCCCGCCGCGCCGCCGCACGCCAGCAGCAGGATGCGGTTTTCGTGGTTCAGCAGCAGGCTGCGTGCGACGTTGCTGCCGATCGCCGCGCCCGTCTGCGCCACGGGAGCTTCCAGTCCGGCGGACACGCCGAATCCGACGCTGACGCCGCTGGTGATGATGTGCGAGAACGTCTTGTGAAGCGGCACGGCCCCGGTCCGGTTCTTCACGCTCATGATGACGCCCGCGAGGCCGCGTTCGTACTTGCCGCGCATGACGACCTGCGTTACGAAAACGCAGAAGAACACGCCGAGCGCGGGCGTGGCGGGCAGCACCCAGACCGCCCATCCGGCGTCCGAGGGGATGTACGCCACGAGCGACTGAACGAGGTGTTCCACGGTCTTCATCAGCGCCCCCGCCACGCCGGACAGCAGGCCGACCAGCACGCTCAGCAGGATGATGTAGTTCTGCTCGCCGAGCGTCTTCTGGAACGGGTTGACGATGCGGAGAAAACGGCCGTGAAGCCAGGAAAGGAACGAAAAACGCATGGACGGGCTTTCTTTCAGATACTCTTTCCGCCCCGGGGCGCCGCGTTCTTCGCGCGGTTGCGTCCCATGCTCCGGATCTCGTCGATGAACTCGTCGATGTCCTTGAAATCGCGGTACACGGAGGCAAACCGTACATACGCGACCTTGTCGACCTGGCGCAGAGCCTCCATCGTGCGCGTGCCGACCTCGCTGGACGGCACTTCGCGTTCGTAGTCCGCCTCCAGGCCGCTCGTCACCTGCGACACGATCATGTCGATCGCCTCGGGTTTCACGTCGCGTTTCCAGCACGCTTTCTCGATCCCGGCGCGGATCTTGTTCGGGTCGAAATCCTCCCGCGAGTTGTCGCGTTTCACGACCTTCAGTTCCGCCTGGATGATCTCCTCGTGCGTGGTGAACCGGTGTCCGCATGCCGTGCATTCGCGGCGACGGCGCACGGCCGCGCCGTCTTTCGAGGCGCGGGAGTCGATCACGCGGTCTTCCTGGCAGCCGCAGCGGGGGCAGCGCATAATAAAAATCTCCTGAAAAAAACGTGGGATTCAGACAGACGGGTCAGAAAGGATGAGGGGGACGGTTCACTTTTTCCCGCTCTGCTTCGCCTCTTTTTCCTTGAACTTGATGTACGAGCTGTCATTCAGGTCGACATCGTACGGGGTGATGTCAAGCGAAATATTGCGGAGTTTCAGCTCTGAGAACGGATCCGTGATGAACATGAGGCGGACATACCGCGCTTTTTTGTTCTCGTTGGCAAGGAAATACAGGCGGAAACGGTAGTTCTTGAACGGCTTGTCGCCGGTGGCGGTCTGGAGATTGAATCCCTGGTGGCGTTCGCCGATGATGTTCCGGTCGGCGTCGTAAAACTCCACGCCAAGGTTGAACGAACCTTTCCCCGCGGCGTCCGCGACGACGTCGACGATGGAGTCGTCCTCCACCGGGTAATATCCACAATAACAATACATGGTCGGACGTTCGCCGGTCCTGACCGTGAACAGATTGGCGCGCTCGTCATACTGGTCGTGGCTTTCGTCCAGCCCGAGGTACGGCGTCACTTCGAACGAAAGCGGCTTCGAGAAAAAACCGTCCTCGAACAGACGCCAGCCGTTCGGCATCAGCGCGTCTTTCTCCGTATAGAACCGGCTCATATACAGCGGTTGAGGCTCCGGCGTATGGGCGCAGGAACAGAGGAAGCCAAGCAGGAGGGCGGAGAGGAAGAAATATTTCATGTCGGGAATCCTTTCAATAGTCGGATCGCTTACCATTTATAGAAAAATGCTCCTAAAAATGTAACTCTGAAACGTCCGAAATGCAAGCGGATTTTGAAAAATAATCCACCGGGACTTGAAAAAAAACATTTCCGGCTTATCTTATTTACCGGATATTCGAAACATAAAAGACCGCGCCGCCTGCAAAAAAGCATCTCGCCCGCGACGGGCTCGGTCCAACTTTGGAAACAAAATGCCCGAAAAAATCAAACTCTCCATCGTGATCCCGGTCTACAACGAGGAACGATACATCGACGCCATCCTCGAACGGGTCTGCGCCGTCCGCTTTCAGGAAGGCGTCGAGCTGGAATACATCGCCGTCGACGACCATTCCTCGGACAACACCTGGGAACGCCTCCAGGCGTGGGACGCGCGCGGATTCAAGCTCAAGCGGCACGAAGTCAACGGCGGCAAGGGCGCCGCGCTCCATACCGGGTTCGCCATGGCGACCGGCGACGTCGTTACGGTCCAGGACGCCGATTTCGAGTACAGCCCCGAAGAACTCCCATCCGTCCTCCAGCCCATCCTCGACGGCAAGGCGGACGTCGTGTTCGGCGCGCGCACGTCCATTCTCCGCACCGGCGCGCAGCAGGTCATGCTCTACTGGCACTCGAAGATCAACGAGTTCCTCACCCGTTTCTGCAACATGTTCTCCAACCTCGCGCTCTCCGACATGGAGTGCTGCTACAAGATGGTCCGCCGCGACCTCCTGCAGAAGATCAAGCTGAACGAAAACCGCTTCGGCTTCGAGCCGGAATTCACGCTCAAGATCGCACGGCTCCACCCCCGTGCCTGGCAGGTCCCCGTCTCCTACGCCCCGCGCAGTTACGAAGAAGGCAAGAAGATCAACTGGAAGGACGGCGTCTCCGCGCTCCGCTGCATCGTCCAGTACGGGCTTTTCCGCCTCTGACGAGGCAAAACAATCCGATTCGAACTCATAAGGACCACTTTTCATAAGGGCTTTCACCATGAAATCTACCGGCAGTCTTCTTCGCCGCCTCCTCGCCTCGCTCGCCGTCGCGTCCGCGGCAGTGTTCCTCTCCGTGTCCGCCACTTCCTGCGCCAGCTGCGCCTCCGACGACTCCGACCTCATCCCCGAAGTCACGGAGGACAATTTCGGCGCGTACCTCATGGTCTCGTTCCGCGAACAGTACCACGACATCTTCTTCGCGCTCAGCAGCGACGGCTACACCTTCACCGACGTCAACGGCAACAAGCCAGTGCTCTTCGGCATCGACCTCGCCGAACAGAAGGGCATCCGCGATCCGCACATCTTCCGCGGACCCGACGGGTTCTACCTGGCGGCGACCGACCTGCACATCCACGCCCAGCGCCAGGGCCTGCGCGACACCCAGTGGCAGCGCGACGCCCAGAAGTACGGCTGGGGCAACAACCGCAGTCTCGTCCTCATGAAGTCGAAGGACCTCATCAACTGGACCAGCACCAGCTTCAACGTCGCGGAAGCGTTCCCGGAGCTCGGCGATATCAGCCAGGCATGGGCGCCGGAAACAGCCTACGACCCCGAAGAAGGAAAGATCTTCGTCTACTTCACCCTCGGTCTTGACGGCGGAGAACTGAAGCAGCTCTACTACGCCTACACCGACAAGGATTTCACGCGGCTCGTGACCACCCCGAAACTCCTCGGGTTCGACCCGCCGCAGGGCTACCACTCCTACATCGACGGCGACCTCTCCTACGCCAACGGCAAATTCCATCTCTTCGACTACGACAGCGGCATCAAGCACGCCGAATCCGACCATCTGCTCTACGGCTACAAGTATGTCAGCGACGAAAACTGCGCGAAGACAGGCGGCGCCGTCGAAGCCCCGAACGTCTGGCGCAGGATCGGAACCGACAAGTACGTCCTCATGTTCGACAACTATTCCTTCCCCAACGAAATGGCGTTCAGCGAGACCACCGACTTCCGCGAGTTCACGAACCTCGGCCGCTTCAATCAGGGCGTCATGAAGACCACGAACTTCTCCGGCGCAAAGCACGGCGCGGTCATCATGCTCACGAAGGACGAGGCCGAAGCGTTCGCCAAATACTGCGGCATCGAAAAGTATTGATCCCGCCCCGTAAAACGGTTCGCGCACTTTCGCGCGGAGACGGTCTCCTGCCGTTTCCGCGCTTTCTTTCTCCCGCCAAAACACGTTTTCCGCTTGAAAAAGCCCCGTTCCCGGTGTAAATTAATTGATTGTATTTTTTGCCGCAAAAAACAGGAAACCGGTCTTTTTTATGGAAAAAATCCTTCAGCGCATTCATTCCCCGGAAGACCTCCGGAAGCTCACGGGCAAGGAGCTCACCGCCCTGCCCGAGGAGATCCGCGAACGGATCATCGACGTGGTTTCCAGGAACGGCGGCCACCTCGCCCCGAACCTCGGCACCGTCGAGCTCACCATCGCCCTGCACATGGTGTTCCACGCCCCCGAGGACAAGATCCTGTGGGATGTCAGCCATCAGGCGTACACGCACAAGCTCCTGACCGGCCGCGCGGACCGGTTCGACACGCTCCGCCAGAAGGGCGGCATCAGCGGATTCACCAAGATCGACGAATCCCCCTACGACTGCTTCGGGTCCGGCCACTCCGGCACCGCCCTCTCCGCCGCCATGGGATTCGAGGTCGCCGACCATCTCCTGAAAAAAGAGAACCGCGTGGTCGCGGTGGTCGGCGACGGCGCGCTCACCAACGGCATCACGTTCGAGGCGCTGAACAACCTCCGGTCCACCTGCCGCGGCCTCATCCTGATCGTGAACGACAACAAGATGTCCATCGCGCGCAGCACAGGCGCGATCTCGCGCATCCTGAACCGCATCATCACCGCCAAACTGTACAACCGGACGAAGACCGCGCTGAAGTATTTCCTGCGCATCTTCCCCCACGGCGAAAACATGATCGGCGGCATCCGCGGGCTCGAAAACTCCCTGAAAAGCCTGCTCGTTCCGGGCGTGTTCTTCGAGGAGATGGGCATCCGCTACATCGGCCCCGTGAACGGGCACAACCTCGTCGAGCTGATCCGCACGCTCCGCCGCGTGAAGGACAACGACCTGCCCGTGATCGTCCATGTGATCACCGAGAAGGGACGCGGCTGCAAGTTCGCGAACGAGGATCCCGAGCTCTTCCACGGCATCGGCAAGTTCAACCCGGAGACCGGCGAGCTCATCCGCAGCGCCGGCGCGAAGCCGACCTTCTCCGCCGTCTTCGGCAAAACGCTCGAAAAACTCGCCGCGCAGGACCCGAAGCTCGTCACCGTCGCCGCCGCCATGGCGCTCGGATGCGGCATCCCCCACGAATTCATCCGCAAATACCGCGAACGCTTCTTCGACGTCGGCATCGCCGAGGAACACGCCATCGCGTTCGCCGCCGGGCTCGCCGCCAACGGCTGCCACCCCGTCGCCGCCATCTACGCCACCTTCTCCCAGCGCGCCCTCGACTGCCTCTTCCACGACGTCGGGCTCCAGAATCTCCCGGTCCTCCTCTGCGAGGACCGCGCCGGACTCGTCGAGGACGGCCCCACGCACCACGGCATCTACGACGTGTCGTTCCTGCGCGCCATCCCGAACATGGCGGTCCTGATGCCCGCCAACGAGGACGAGCTCCCCATGATGATGGAGGCCGCGCTGAAGCACCCCTGCCCCGCCGTCATCCGCTACCCGAAGGGCAATTCCGGTCGCTTCGACGGCGATCCCGCGCCCGCCCCGATCGAATGGGGCAAGGCCGCCGTCGTCCGCGAGGGCTCCGACCTCTCGTTCTGGTGCGCCGGACGCGAGATCTACACGGCGCTGGCGGCCGCGGACATCCTCGAAAAGAAGCACGATCTCCGTGCCGCCGTCGTGAACGTGCGTTTCCTGAAGCCGTTCGACACCGCGCTCTTCAAACAATATCTCGGCAAGCCCGTCGTCACGCTCGAGGACCATGTGAAACAGGGCGGTTTGGCGTCCATCGTCGCCGAGCTCGCCGCGGGCAGCGGATGTCCCGCCCTGCTTTCCTACGGCTGGGACGCCGACGAGATCATCCCCCACGGCTCCACCGCGAAGATCCGCGAGGAACACGGCTTCACACCCGATGCCATCGCCGAAGCCGCCGCGAAACTCGTTTCCAGCCATTAACGATTCCTGACGGAGCGCAACCAAGCACTTCTGCAGTCCAGGGCTTGCCCTGGCGCGTCTCGCGTTAATGTAATATGTCGAACTCGTGCAAAACGAGTTCACCGAGGAGCGAAGCGACCCCAGCGAAGCGGGACGCATCGCGTCCTAAGTGCCGGAAGCAAAGCCCGGCACAACCGCAGTGGAGGCTTTGCCTCCCGAAAAAAAGGTATTTCGGAAAAAAACGATTTGCTTTTTGTTTTTATGCATGCTATATTTTGGAAAAGATCTGCAAGAATTGCATTCGCCTGTCCCCTGAACAACGACTATGACGCCTGCCGGAACAGTTGACCGTTTCCCGTCTCCGCCTTATTTGAACATGCAGGTCTGTTTATACCCAAAAGCAAGCAAGACTTTATTTTATAAAGTCTCACTTCCTACCGGGCGAAACGTTCCCCGCCATTCGATCCTCTGCGCCTCCCTGCGCCGCTATCCGGCGTCCGGGGGCTTTTTTGTGCCCGGACACGGGCTCCCTTCTCCCCTGAAAATGAACTCAAATTAGCATAACACACAATACGAAAGGGTACTCCCATGGCAGTCATCATCTCCAGCGGCACTTCCACCGTCTCCTCCGGCATGATCCTATCTTCCCCCAGCATCCTGTCAGCCGGCTCGGTCTGGGTCACCAGCGGCGGCAAGGTCGTCAGCGCGAACGTCTACAGCAGCGGACACGAGAACATCTACAGCGGCGGCATCGATTCCGGAGCATCCATCTACTACTACGGGTCCATGCGCATCGCCCTTTCCGGCAGCGCGGTCAACCCCCGCGTGGCAAGCGGCGGAGTGATCAACGTCGATGAAGGCGTCGTCCGAAGCGCGGTCGTGCTGTCAAGAGGACTTCTGAACGTGAGCGGCAGGTCGTCCGCCGCCGGGATCACCCGCGGGTATGCGTACAACACGGTCGTGAGCGGCGGTTCCCTGTTTGCCAATCAATATGCCACGATCAGCAACACGCTGATCAACAACTGGGGAATAGTTTCTCTCTGCGGGATCGCGGAATCCACCACGATCGGCTTGAGCGGCCACCTGGATGTTTCCTCCGGGGGCAAGGCGAGCAACACCGTCGTCGATTCCGGCGGCATCATGTGGGTCTACTCCGGCGGCAGCGCGAACGGCATTTTCGTCAGGGCCGGCGGAATGATGTATGTCTCCCCCAGCGGCTTCGCGTACAACAACTATGTCTCTTCCGGCGGCGAACTCGGGATCAACCACGATGGTCGCGTGCTCTCCACCACGGTCTACGACAGCGGCAGGGTGGTTGTCTACTCCGGCGGCAGCGCGAGCGAAACCATGCTCAGTTCCGGCACCCTTGTGGTCAACGAAAGCGCTACGGCAGACATGGTCACGGTGTACAATGGCGGATACGCAGTCTTCTCCTCCGGCGCGACGGGCTCGGGCATCAAGGAAAACGGCGGCTACGTGAATGTCCTGAGCGGCGCGAGCGTGCGGTTCCAGGCCCACTCTTTCTCCGCGAACATCACCCATGATGCCACCGTCCATAAATACACGGTCGCGTCCGCCGCAACGGTCTACTCCGGCGGCAGGCTGAATGTGCTGAGCGGCGGAGAGGCGACCAGTGTCTTTGCCAACTTCTCCGGCACACTGAACGTCTCCTCCGGCGGCAGGGCGATGAACACCACGGTCAACAACAGCGGCACGCTGAACCTCTCCTCCGGCGGCACAGCGGAATACACCCTTGTCAACAACGGCGGCACGATGAATTTTTACGACGGCGGCAGAGACCATCGCACGACCATCTCCGGCACGCTGAACGTCTCCTCCGGCGGCACGGCGTACGAAACAACGGTCTTCGGCAAGGCCAATGTCTTCTCCGACGGCGTAATGAGTTCCGCCACGGTCTCCTCCGGCGGCACCCTGAACGTCTCCAGCGGCGGTTCCGCCGTCCGCACGACCACATTCGGCACCATGCTCGTGGGCTACCGCGGCATCGCCAGCCGCGTGAACGTCGTCTCGAACGGCACCCTGGTCGTTTCCCTCGGAGGCAAGGTCACCGGCGAACTGTCGTTCGCCTCCGGCGGGTCCGCTTCCTTCCAGAGCGGCGGCATCCTGGATTTCGACATCACCTCCAGGACTTCGACCACCTACGCCGTCGCGCTCGTGAAAGATCTTTCGCTTGTCACGGGGACGCCGACCTACACGCTCACGGTCAAGGACGACCAGACGGAAGCCATCTACGTGCTCGCCAAAAACGCGGCGGGATTCAACAAGACCATCTCCGTGGTGAACGCCGCCGGCTCGACACTCGGCACACTCGCGGTCGGATCGACCAGCAAGATCGGCGGCGTGGACTACACGCTGAACCTGGACACCGATTCCGTCCTGTCCGTCACGGTCGGGAGCGGCAGCGACGTCATCACCGGCGACATCACCAACGAAACGGTCGACGTCCTGGACGGCATGTACGCCAGCAGCGTGAACATCAACTCCGCCGGCGTCCTCAATGTTTCCTCCGGCGGCAGCGCCGGCGACGTCACCGTCAACGACGGCGGCTTGCTCGAAATCGAAATCGGCGGCACCGCGAACGGCACCACCGTCAATCTCCTGGGCAGGATGACGGTCTCCAGCGGCGGCATCACAGACAGCACGTTTCTTGAGGGCGCTCCCATATCCTCCATCAGCTTGTGGGAGTGGGGAGACCCCTTCAGCGGCGGCCGGCTGGAAATCGACAGCGGAGGAAACGCCACGAATATCGTTGCCGCCGATGGGGCCATTCTTGTCATCTCGGTCGTGCCGGACACCTATGTCCAGGGGACGTATGCCGGCAGCGCGTTCGAAATCAGGGACGGTCTAGCCAACGATTTCACCGTCAACGACTATTGCCGGCTTGACATTGCCAGCGGCGGCACGGCAAATCGCATGACCGTAAAAGCCTCATTTTATCATTATGGGTATGAGTATGCACGTGCTTATGTCTCCAGCGGCGGCACGGCGAACAGCACCTCGATCACCGGCGGAAGCGTATTCGTTTCCCTCGGCGGCATTGCAAACGACACGACGATCATCGACGAAGGAGGACTCGGCGTTGAATGCGGCGGTGTAGCAAACGGCATCACGATGATCGGAAGCAACACCGAGCTAGAGATTGATGGCGGCGGCACAGCCACGAACATCGTCGCCCCCGAAGGGGCAAGTCTGCAATTAACTGTCGCTCCGGACACCTACATCCAAGGAACGTACGCCGGCAGCGCGTTCGAAATCAAGGACGGGCTCGTTTCCGACTACACTGTCCATGGATGGCTGCGAATCAGCAGCGGCGGCACGGCAAGCAATATCACCAACGAGAGTGGTTATATGACGGTCTCCAGCGGCGGCAAGCTCACAGGCAGGATGATGTTCGAATCAGGAGCTCGTGTTTCCGCATATACCGGAGCGGTCCTTGATTTCGACCTGTCGAAGACATCCGCAGGAGCCGCAAGTCTCGTGAACGATCTCTCAATCGTTCAGGGCACACCGAACTTCACGCTCACGGTTTCCGATTCGCAGGCGAACGGGACATACAGGCTTGCGACCGGCGCGGCGGCTTTTGACAGGGCCATCAACGTGATGAACACATCGGACGTTCTGCTCGGCATGCTCACGATCGGCAGAACGGTGACAATCGGCGAAACGGACTACACGCTGAATCTGGACGGCGACGGTCTGCTCTCGGTCACGGTCGGCAGCGAGCCCGGACCGGAACCGCCGACACCGACCCCGGACTGGGTTTTCTTCAACGGCGACTTCAACGGCGACGGCTTCGCCATGCTCGCGATCGAAACATCCGACGCGACCGGCACAGCCCCGACCGCCTCGGTTACGATCTACCAGAACGGCGAGCCGTGGGGCCTCGGGCTCACGCTCGATCCTGGCTGGGATGTTGTCGGAGTCGGCGACTTCAACGCCGACGGGCGCGACGACCTCCTGCGCGTGAACACGGAAGGCTATGTGGTCGGCGAAATGTCCAACGGAAACGGCACATTCACACCGCAGGTGCTGAACCTGAAGAACGCCGGCTGGGACATCCTCGGCATTGGCGACTTCAACGGCAACGGCTCCGACGACGTCCTGATCGCGAACCCGACCGGAGCGTCCGAGACTGTCGGCCTGCTCGGCTACTGGGAGAGCGGCGTGACCTGGACGCTCATCAACGGCTATTCCGCCGAATGGGAATGCGTCTCCACCGGCGACTTCAACGGCGACGGCAAGTGCGACATGCTGTGGAAGAACGAGTTCATCGGCGATGGCGGCGGCACTTACAACGCGTACTGCACCTGGATCGTCGAGGATCCGGTGGACTGGCGCATGGTCAGCGTCGCGAATCCGGCGGAATGGAATTTCCTGTGCTCCGGCGATTTCGACGGCAACGGCTCGCACGACATCGCCATGATCAACAACGTGGGCGTGGTCGGCATCTGGGGCGTCGGCGACGGCTACCTCAATTCGTGGTCGATCCTCAGCGCGGTTACCTCCGAGTGGCAGCTCGCAGGCGTCGCCGACTTCAACGCCGACGGCACCGACGACATCGCCTGGGCCAACACCGACACCGGACTCACCGGCTACTGGCAGATCAACGACAAACAGCTCACGACCTGGTCCAACATCGCCAACCTCGCATAGTCCTCACAACAGCAAACGCAAAAGCCTCCGTCCTCAATATGAGCGGCGGAGGCTTTTCTTTCCCGGTCCGCCCGTCACACCGGACCGAATGGCGCGCACTTCATAAAATTCATTCTTTTTAGGGCTTTCAACTGGAATTTTCGAAAATCCGTGCTAAAGTAAAAAGCGTCTGTTTTACGTAACCCTGTGGTGTAATGGCAGCACAAGTGGTTTTGGTCCACTTAGTTCAGGTTCGAGTCCTGACAGGGTTGCCACACCGCAAGCGGTGCCGAGTGGTGCCTTGCTTCGCAACGGCACGAGGCGGAGTATTTCAAGCAGTCCCTCACTTCGCAACGGCACGAGGCGGAGTGTTTCAAGCAGTGCCTCGCTTCGCAACGGCACGAGGCGGATGACTCGACTTGGGCAGAGTGCTGCTTAGGCCAGCACTGGAAAACCTGGGATAATACAGATTCCCGCCTCAAATCGAACTGAAACAAACTTTTTTGAAAAAAATGTGCGTTTCGAGCTTGATTTTTCCGGAATGAGTGCTAGATTAAATAGCATGCCAGATGCGGGCGTAGCTCAGTGGTAGAGCGTCACGTTGCCAACGTGATTGTCGAGGGTCCGACTCCCTTCGCCCGCTCCATTCTTTTTTCGGAGCGGCTGGCGGTTTATGATGCGGGCGTAGCTCAGTGGTAGAGCGTCACGTTGCCAACGTGATTGTCGAGGGTCCGACTCCCTTCGCCCGCTCCATTTGTTTTAAACGCACAGAAGGAGCCCCGCGCATGAAGAAATCTCTGCTCACCGTTTCCCTTTCGCTCGCGCTTCTCGCACCCGTTTTCCTCTGTTCCTGCGCCGACACATGGTTCGACTGGCGCAACAGGGACAATCCGCCGCCGGACACCCCCGCGTTCGATCCGCTCCCGCCGGACCCCGCATCCGAAACTGTCACGCTCACCAATGACCAGCTCGTCAGCTCCGCCACGCAGTCGCTGATCCTCGCGCTCACGCGCAAGGGGCTCACGGGGACCGGCATGTACAGCCCGCAGAACTCCATCTACGCCGACCGCGTGATGCGTTCGCTGCTCTCGGAAGCCATCGTCAAAAACGGTTCCGACTACTGCCTGGTCGTCTCCGGCCCCACCGATGACGGCTTCGACATCGTCGTCTCGAAGGAACTGAACGGCGATCCGGTCATCCGCATCTCGAAGAAACGCCGCCAGTGAGGCGGATTTCCGCCTAGATCCGGCACACTTTTATCCGCCCCTATGACCGCCGCCGAACGCAACGCCATGCTGACCGCGGAGGACGCCGTTCTCCTGCGCGACTGCGAGTTCATCATGCAGAAAGGCACCGGAAACGGCGGCCAGAAGATCAACAAGACCTCGTCCGCCGTGCGCCTGCGGCACCGTCCGACCGGGATCGCCGTAGTCGCGAACGAGGAACGCAGCCAGGCGAAAAACCGTCACATCGCCCTGCGGAAACTCCGGTACGGGATCGCACTGCGCGTGCATGCCGACCCGCCCGGCGCGGACGATTTCGCGCTGCTCCCCTCCCCCTCGCCGGAAAACCATGCCCGCCTCATCCTGTGGACGGCGGCGCTGTTCGATCGTCTGACTGCAAGTGATTTCGACCTCGCACATGCCGCCACGCTCTGCGGTGTGAGCGCGTCTCAGCTCGAACGCGCCATGCGAAAATATCCGCATGTCTGGCGTGCCTGGTCCGAGGCGAAACGGAAAAACGGCGGCGAAGCCCGGGATTGAAGAGCATCCGCCGCCGGAAAATTCAGCGCGTTATTCTATTTTGATCGGGATTTACGGATTGTAGATCAGCGGGCCGGTGCCGTCGCCGCCGGAATAGCCGGGCGTATCCTGGAACGTGTTTCTTCCGCCGCCCGAGGCATTGCCCGCGCGCACGGAACGAGGCGTGATGATGATCGGTTCCTGCGCCTGCTGCGCCTTGGGCGGTTCCGCGGGTTCCGGCTGAATGACCTGAGGTCCCGGTTCGGCAGGCTTCGGCTGTGCCGCCGGACGTTCCTGCGGACGGCTCTGCGGCGGTGGATCGTCCTGCGGAGGCTTCTGCGGCTGGGGTTGCGGCTGGGGCTGAGGCTTGGAATCCGCAGGCTCGATGATCGGTTCGACATAGACCGGTCTGTCAACGGCGGGTTTCGGCGTGCCGATCATGGGTTGCTGGCCGGGTTTGTCCGGCGCCAGCGTGCCGATCATGGGCTGCTGGCCGGGTTTGTCAGGTTTCAGCGTGCCGATCATAGGCTGCTGGCCGGGTTTGTCAGGTTTCAGCGTGCCGATGATATTGCTCCCGCCGGATTGCTTCGCGGGCTGAGGCTGAGGTTTGGGCTGGGGCTGAGGTTTGGGCTGAGGCTGAGGTTTGGGCTGAGGCTGGGGCTGAGGTTGGGGCGCCGGGGAACGTCCCCCGCGGGCATAGACGGATCCCGCCGCGACACCGAGCAGGCACACGGTCAAAACGACCGCCGCAAAACGTTTCAGAGGCAGATTCATGGATTCCTCCTTGGAAAAAACATTTCCGCGCATCGGATCCGCTTTTACGCATTGTTTCGCAAAGCGCGGGAAAGGTTGTGTTCAATACGCTTCTCTAAAAATTTACACTTCTGAATTGTTTTTGTCAAGCCGTTTTCCAAAAAAAGTCCGGAAAAAGCTCTTCGTCAAGGTCCGATTCAGAAAAAAGGTTTTAGGTATGCTTAAGATCCTGTCGAACAAAAAAACAGGGAACCGTAAAAATCTTTTCGCCTCATCATTTCGGCCGGTCAAAAAAATTCCAAAAAAACTCTTTTTGAGCCTTGACATCACAATAAATCGTGCTATAGTATTATTCGAAAGCTGAACAATTCGGTCTTCGCTCCAGTTTTCAGAAAGAAAAAGATTCAAACAGAAAGGACCCCCCAAACATGAAGAAAGCAATCCTCACAATCCTGACAGCGTGTGCGCTGATGACCACAGCACATGCACAAACAGTCGTTGTGCACAGAAGCCCCGGCGTGCTCACCGACCTCGTCGGCGTGGCGGGCGCACTGCTCACGCTGCCCATTGCAGTCGCGGAAGGCGTCGCGCTGGGCGTGGCGGAAACCGCCGATGCGCTCCTGACCGGCACGACAACCGTTTACACAACTCCGGCTCCGGTCTATGTCGCTCCGGCGCCCGCACCCGTTGTTGTCGCCCCGGCGCCGGTCTACGTCGCACCCTCTCCCGTAGTCGTCGCCCCTGCCCCGGTCCAGACCACGACGACTGTGACCAGAACTGTCACCACAACGAGGACCACGACCGTTACGCGTCCGTCGTATGAAGTCGTCGTGCCCCGTCAGCGCGTCATCCGGTACCGGCACTGGTAACAAGGAAAAGGATCGTCCGCCTCGTTTCCGGCGGCAAGATTCATCCTGCACACGGCAATGAGCCTGTGCAGGATTTTTTTACCTCGGCAGCTTCGGGCAGCCCGATGATAGAAGCCGGAAAGAAAGCCGGGAGGAGACAGAAAAAAGGAAGGAACTCCGTTCAGATCTTCACGACGCCGCAGAAGAACAGGACCAGCAGGATGATGCCGAGCACGATCCGGTACCAGCCGAACAGCTTGAAATCGTGCTTTTTCACATAGTCCATGAACCACGCGATCACGCCCCACGCCACGAAGAACGCGGTCACGAAGCCGATCGCGAGCGCGATCCACTGCGGCGAGGTCAGGTGCGCCCCGCCCTTCACGAGCTTCAGCAGCGAAGCACCGAACATCGTCGGGATCGCCAGGAAGAACGAGAATTCGGCGGCGCACGCGCGGGAACACCCCAGGCACATCGCGCCGAGGATCGTCACTGCCGACCGCGAGGTCCCGGGGACCATGGCGAGGCACTGGAAGAAGCCGACCGCGAGCGCCTTGCCGTAGCTCATCTTCACGATCTCCGCCGTGCTGGATTCGCGTTTCTCCAGGCGGCCGCTGAACACGAGCGCCACGCCCCATACGACCAGTGCCACGGACACCACCACGATATTGAAGAGGTGCGCCTCGATGAAGTCGTCGAGGAGGAATCCGATCACGGCGGCGGGGATCACGCCGACCACCACGCGCGACCACAGCGGGATCATCGCCTTGAATCCTTCGACGTTCCACTTCTGCGGGAAAATGGTCCTGTAGAAATACACCAGCACGGACAGGATCGCGCCGAGCTGGATCACGACCTCGAAGAGTTTGGCGAACGCCTCGTCCTTCATCGGGAAGAAGCTGTCCACGATGATCATGTGGCCCGTGCTGCTGACCGGTAGGAATTCGGTCACGCCCTCCACGATGCCCTGCACAAACGCCTGAAGAGAAAGGGTCAAATCCAATGTGGCGCCTTTGACCGCCAGAATACAGCATAAGATGATCGCGGCGACGGCGCTGACCGTTTTCGTCTTTTGAGCAAGTGTTTTCATCCTTATGGCAAGTCCGTCCGAGCCGCCGGCCCGGGTGCGTTGAGGTTATTTCGAGCTGTTCAGGAAGATGCCCTTCAGGTTCATCTTCAGGGCGGTGGGCGAGCTGGACGCGGCAAGGCCGACTTCCTCTGTGATCTCGCCGTTGTTGATGCGGTCGAGGATCGCCATGTTGAACGTCTGCATGCCGGCCTCGCGGGCGCTTTCCATCGCCTCGGGCAGCTTCTCGAATTCCTTCTTGGAGATGTAGCGCTGAACGACCGGGTCGCAGATCATGACCTCGACGACCGGGACCACGCCCTTGCCGAGCGCCTTCGGGAGCAGGCGCTGCGCGATGGTCGCCTTCAGGTTGGCGGAGAGCGCCTCGAGGATGGTGTCCTGTTCCTGGATCGGGTAGAGGTCGAGAATACGCCCGACGACCTGGGAGGCGTCGGCGGCATGCACGGTGCTGATGACCATGTGGCCGGTGTCGGCGGCCTGAAGCGCGGCCTCGAAGCTTTCCTTGTCGCGCATTTCGCCGACCATGATCACGTCCGGCGCCTGGCGCATGGCGTGCGTGAGGGCGCTGTAGAACGACGGGCAGTCCAGCCCGACTTCGCGCTGCTCCACGAACGACTTGCCGTCGCGGAACTCGTATTCAATCGGGTCCTCGATCGTGATGATGTGCTTCGTGAAATGCTCGTTGATGTGCTGGATCATCGCCGCCAGCGTGGTCGATTTGCCGCTGCCGGTGGTGCCGCAGACCAGGATGATGCCGCGCGGCGTCTCCGCGATGGTGCGGAGCACAGGCGGGAGCGAAAGCTCTTCCATGGAGCTGATCTTGCTCTTCACATAGCGCAGCGTGATGCCGTGCATGCCGCGCTGCTTGTGCGCGTTGATGCGGAAACGCCCCAGCTCCTCCACGCAGTAGGAGAAGTCCGCGTCGCCGTTCTGCTCGTATTCCTTCAGCATGCGTTCGTCCATGATGCTGTGCAGGAGCGTGTCGAGGAATTCGTGCGTCGTGACGAAGTCGACGGGATAGAGCGCGCCCGCGATGCGGAGGTTGGCGGGAGCGTCCTCCTTGAGCAGGACGTCCGATGCGCCGTGTTCCACGCACTGGGCGAGGATCTGATGGAAGGTTTCGATGATCTCCGATGCCATTTTTGAAATCCTTTCTGCTGGGGTAAATTCCGAACGGGCTTATTCGCCCTTGTAATCTTGCATAAGGTCGAGCATGTCCGCGACAGCCGCGCCGACGCCCTTCATGATGGCGCGCGCGATGATGCTGTGCCCGATGTTGAGCTCGTGCAGATGCGGCACGGCGGCGAGCAGCGGCTTGATGTTTTCGTAGTCGATGCCGTGTCCGGCGTTCACGCCGATGCCGAGCGAATGCGCGTACTCCGCGCCCTTCGCCAGACGGTCGAGCTCGGCGGCCTGCTCGGACGCGGAAACGGCGTTGGCGAACGAACCGGTGTGGAGCTCGACGTACTCCGCGCCGCACTGCTTTGCGCAGTCGATCTGCGCGAAATCCGGCGCAATGAAGAGACTGACGGCGATCCCGGCGTTCTTCAGCACCGGCACCCACTGCATGAGCTTGTCGAGGCTCGCGACGGCGTCGAGTCCCCCTTCGGTCGTGAGCTCCTGGCGCTTCTCCGGCACCAGGCAGCAGCTCTGAGGACGCACCAGCGTGCTCGCGATGCGCACCATCTCCTCGGTCAGCGCCATTTCCATGTTGAGGCGGAGCCCCGCCTGCGAAAGCGCGATCACGTCCGCGTCCTGAATGTGGCGGCGGTCTTCGCGAAGATGGGCGGTGATACCGTCCGCTCCGGCAGCCATGCAGAGCTGCGCGGCTTCGAGCGGGGACGGCTGTGAGGCGAGGCGGGCCTGACGGACCGTCGCCACGTGGTCGATATTGACACCGAGTTTCAAAGTTCTGGTCATATTCAAATCTCCAATTCAAAAAAATACGGAAAAAAGAAAAGCAATCTAGTAATGTAGCACGTTTTTATTCATTTCGCAAGTCAGAAACCAATTTTGCGAACAAATCCGACTCCGGAAGCGCCATCCGGTTGCGGACCGAACGCGGACACAGCAGGTACGGGCCGCGGAACATACGGCGTTCCAGCAGCTCCGCCCACGGCCGGAACTGCGCCGGGGCGATGTGGAGGCCGCTGTCGGCGTCGTAGACCAGCACCGCCTGATGCGCCTCGCATCCGAGCAGGCCGAGGAGCTCCGCCTTGTCTTCCTCCGGCTTCACCTCGAACGGGTGGATTTCCACGCTCAGTTTCACGAACGGACTGAGCGTGCCGCGCATGAACCGGCCCGTCAGCTGCGTCGTCATGATGTCGCGTTCGCTTTTGAACGGGATCCGGTACGGGATCAGCAGTTCGAAGTTCTCGCGGTACAGCACGGGGACCAGACGGCGAACGATCTCCAGCGCGACTTTTTCCGCCGCGTCGTCGCCCAGGATCCGCCTCATATCGAGGCCGAGGAACGCCCCGGACGCGCCCGCCGCCTTAAGCGTGCGGACCATGATCGAAGCCTGTTCCACGTAGTCGCGGCGGTAGTTGTCCGCCAGAAACGGTATCTCCCGCGTGAGGTCGGGCGCCATCAGGTGTCCGGCGCGCACGCTTTTGTACTTGCAGGACGCCAGACGCCGCTGAAACTCCGCATCCCGGTGCAGGAAGCACTCCGTCGGGATCTCCACGACGTCGAACGTGCCCGGCGTGAGGAAATCCGGCACGGACGCCGGGTCCATGGCGGCATGTCCGAGCGCGAGCCCGAACTGAAGTGCCTTGTAGTCGATCTTTTCCGGTTCCATCAGAATCCCGCCTCCGTCAGATCGCGCATGGAGATCGTTTTCGCGTTTTTCGTGTCGTCCATGTGCCGGAGCTGTTCGCAGACGTACTTGCCGATCAGGTCGGTCTCGATGTTCACGAGGTCGCCCGGCTTCAGACCGTCGAGGTTGGTCTCGCGCCGGGTCGTCGGGATCAGCCGCACCGCGAACGTCCCGTCCGTCACGTCCGTAAGCGTGAGGGAAACGCCGTTCACGCACACGCTGCCCTTCGTCACGAAGAATATCCGCAGCTCGGACGGCATTTCCATGCGGAGTTCGTAATCGTCGCCGACCTTCCCGAACGAAACGACCTTCACGGCGGCGTCGACGTGTCCGCTGACCATGTGCCCGCCGAGGCGGCTGCCCAGGCTCAGCGCGCGTTCCAGGTTGACGCGCGCGCCGATTTTGATCTGTCCCAGGTTCGTCCGATCCAGCGTCTCCTTCATCACGAAAAACGTCAGGTTCCCGCCCGACTCCTTCTCGAACGTGAGGCACGCGCCGTTCACGGCGATGCTCTCGCCTTCCTCAAGGTCGGTCCACGGGGTGTCGGGTTTTATGGTCAGGCGTCCGGCTTTCGCGCCGGTTTCGCGTCCGGTCAGGATCCCGGTCTTTTCGATCAAACCTGTAAACATCGTATTCTCTCCTCACATTTTCTCAAGATTCAGGGTACAGCGGATACGCTTCGATCCGCAGATCGCAGCCCAGTTCCGACACGCGCAGACGGTCGAGCTTGACCGCCTCGGACAGCGAACCGGGATCGGGGCCGCCCAGCACGGGACGGCTGCCGCGTCCGCCGAGCAGTTTCGGCGCGATATGAAATTCGATCTTGTCGACGGCGCGGGCGCGAATCGCCGACGCCGCCAGTTCGCCGCCGCCTTCGATCAGCAGCATGGTCACGTTCTCACGCCCCAGCCGCACGAGAAACTCCCGCCACTCTTCGGGCGTGTCGAGCACGGCGGCTTCCCAGCCTTCGCCCGCCCCGGACAGGATCTCCGGGTGGTGCGTGGCGATGATCCGGCGCGGTGTCTTCAGGACGGTCCCGTCCGGGGTGCGCGCCGTGAACCGGGGCGAATCGGTGCGGAACGTCTCCGCGCCCGCGAGCACGGCATCCGAAAGCCGCCTCAGGTACGCCACGCGTTCCCGCGCGGTCTCCGAAGTAACCCATTTGGAATCCCCGTTCGCGGCGGCGATCTTCCCGTCGAGCGTTTCCGCCATCTTCAGCAGCACGAACGGACGGCCCGTCGTGATCCACCTGAAAAACGCCTCGTGATGGACGCGGCATTCCTCTTCCAGCACGCCGGTCTTCACCTCGATCCCGGCGGCGCGCAGGATTTCGACGCCGCGCCCGGCATGCTTCGGGTTCGGGTCGAGACAGCCGATGACCACGCGCCGGATATTATTGCGGATGATCGCGTTGCAGCACGGCGGCGTGCGCCCCGTGGTGCTGCACGGCTCGAGCGTGACGTACAGCTCCGCTCCGGCGGCGTCGGATTCGTGCGGCAGGCTCAGGAACGCCTCGATCTCGCCGTGCGGACCGCCGCAGCGCCTGTGGTGGCCGCGGCCGATGATCCGTCCGTCGCGCACGATGACCGCGCCGACCGCCGGATTCGGGCTGGTATAGCCCGCGCCGAGCTCGGCCTCGTTCAGCGCCTCGCGCATAAAAATCTGGTCGTTTCCGCCGTCCACGAAAATCTGCTCCATCTTGGTTCGACCGGGCGAATTGCACGCCCGATTCATTCACAGAAAAAAACACCTCGAAAATATAGCTTGTTTTTTTCCGATTGCAAGACTTTTTCCTTCTTTTTTCCGCTTTGCACTGGTCTTTTTGGTTTTTCGTGCTACATTAAGGGACCGCAATCTTTTTTCACACATTCCGAAAGGACTCCGCCATGCACTACACCTACAAGACCAGCCAGCTCGTCTGCTCCTCCCAGATCGATATCGACATCGACAACGGCGTCATCACCAACGTGGCGTTCACGGGCGGCTGCCCCGGCAACCTCACAGCGATCGGCATCCTCGTGAAGGGCAAGAAGCCGCAGGAAGTCATCGACATGCTCGAAGGCGTCGACTGCGGCGGCAAAGGCACGTCCTGCACCGACCAGCTCGCCAAGGCGCTGAAAGAGATCCTCGCGGGAAGACTCGGCTGACGACCATGCCCGCTGACAGACACGGCATCCAGCGCGACATCGAGGCGTTCCAGAACGAGCTGGACAAGCTCTTCAAACGCCCCAACGAAGCGCCCGTCTTCGACACGAAACGGAAGCTCGAAGACGCCATCTCCGACAATCCGCGCTACTACCCGCCCGACCGTCGGCTGGAGCTCGCGGAGATCTTCTTCGGCATCCTCGATTTCGTCTACGAACGCGCCGGAAGCGACGACGACCCGGAGGTCTTCTGCAATCCGGTCCTGCCCGGCGCAAACCTCACACGCCTGCCCGAACCCGAAATGCTTTTCCGCTGCATGATGCCGCTGGCGTGGTCGATCCGCGGCCGCTGGGTCTACCCGGAGATGAAGCGCGTCACGGACGACTTCATTTCGTCCTTCACGCACGATCAGGTCAAGCTCGTCTGGCAGATCCTGGATTTCCTGCTCGACCTCTTCCCGGACAATTCCGGCTCCCCGGCATCCGCCGAGGTCCGCGCCTACTGGCGCGAGCTCGCCGAAGCGCCCGAGCGTTTCCACGTGGAAACCCCGTCCGAGAAGTCGATCCTGCTCAAAGTCCTGCTGGAAGCGGCGCAGGACCACAAGATCATCCCGAAAGATTGACACTGCAAGCGCTGATATCGTGCGCGGCTCCGCTCGCGCACACTGCGACGGTGTGCTTGCCCTCGTTCATCTTTCTTTAGGAATGTACACAAATAATCCCGAAAATCTTTTGTTTCGGGTTTGAAATCCCGTTTCCAAGCTATATATTAAAAGACATCTATCGGCTTACGTCAACCATTTTGCCTCCGCCGCCCCCATCACCAGGCGGAAGCGATTCAAATCAGGAGTTTATCTGGAAATGCCCGCTATTCCGAAATTCGTCGTTCTCAGCGAACAGCTTCGCGGTCAGATGTTTGAACTGAAGCAGGATGAGATCACCGTCGGACGTTCCGACGAGCGCACCATCTGCCTGAAGGATCCCACCGTCAGCACGCTTCACTGCAAGATCACACGCAACGGCGACAAGTACGTCATCGCCGACGCCGGCTCCACCAACGGCACCAAGGTCAACGGCAACCCGCTCACCGAGGAATACGAGCTGCAGAACGGCGACATCGTGCGCATCGGCGCGTTCGAGCTGCTCTTCGACACCGAGGACAAGACCATGACCATGTCGATCCAGAAGACGCAGACCGGCATCGACATCAACGCCGCCAGCACGACCCAGACCATCAAGTCCGTCGCCAGCTCCGGCTTCACCGAACGCAAGCAGGGCAGCGGCCTTTCCAACAAGCTCATGATCATCATCGTCATCCTCCTCGCGCTCATCTTCCTCGCCATCCTCGGACTCTTCGTGAAGAGCTTCATGGAAGGCCAGAACGCCAACGCGTTCATCCCCGCCGCGCAGGACGTCGTGACCCGGATTGTTTAATACATGAACGACAAGAAAGACCCACCGAAAAAAGCGCTTCCGGGTTCGAAGCGCAAGCCGCCGGCGTCCCTTTTCCTCTGGCTGCTTGCGTTCCTCGTCCTCGCCTCGCTCATCGTCTTCCAGTCCTCGCCCTATTTCGCCGCCACGGAGGAATGGAGCGCGAACGAGTTCCTCGCCCATCTTGAGAAGGGCGAGATCGTTTCCGCCGAGGTCATGCCCGAATCCGACAAGATCCTCGCGATCTCCGGCGAGTTCAAAAACGCCCCGAAAGCCGACGCGAAGAAGGCCGACGCCGATGCGAAGCAGGATGACAAAAAGGATTCCGCTCCCGAAATCGTCGAGAAGGATTTGACGAAGCCCGCCGAATCCGCCGCTGCGGGAAAGAAGGCCGCTCCCAAGCTCAAGCTGAAATACGAGACGCGCATCTACGCCACCGACGCCGTCATCTCCAAGCTGGAGGAAAAAGGCGTCCAGACCGTTTACCTGGAACGCGACGTATGGTGGAAATCCCTGCTCCTGAACCTCGCGATCGCGGTTCCGATCCTGCTCGTCTTCTACTTCATCTTCACACGCCAGATCCACGGCGCCGGCTCCGGCGCCATCCAGTTCGGCAAGAGCCGCGCGCGCATGATCGACCCCAACGAAAACCACACCAAGTTCGACGACGTGGCGGGCTGCGACGAGGCGAAGGAAGAGATGAAGGAGATCGTGGAATACCTCCGCGACCCGCTCAAGTTCAAGCTCCTCGGCGGCAAGATCCCGCGCGGCGCGCTCCTTACCGGACCGCCGGGCACCGGCAAGACCCTCATGGCGAAAGCCGTTTCCGGCGAGGCCTCCGTGCCGTTCTTCTCCATCAGCGGTTCCGACTTCGTCGAGATGTTCGTCGGTGTCGGCGCAAGCCACGTCCGCGACATGTTCCAGCAGGCGCGCAAGAACGCCCCCTGCCTCAACTTCATCGCCGAGATCGACGCCGTGGGACGCTCCCGTTTCTCCGGCATCGGAGGCGGACACGACGAACGCGAACAGACGCTGAACGCGCTCCTCGTGGAAATGGACGGCCTCGAAACCCAGGAAGGCGTGATCGTGATCGCCGCGACCAACCGCGTCGACGTACTCGACCCCGCCCTGCTCCGTCCCGGCCGCTTCGACCGCCAGATCGTCATCGACCTGCCCGACATCGTGGGCCGCCGGAAGATCCTCGCCGTCCACGCGAAAAACATCAAGCTCGCGAAGGACGTCGACCTCGACGCCGTCGCGAAGAGCACGCCCGGATTCAGCGGGGCAGACCTCGCGAACCTCATCAACGAGGCCGCGCTGCTCGCCGCACGCAACAACAAGGACGCCGCCACCCAGTCCGACCTGGAGGAGGCGCGCGACAAAGTCTGCTTCGGACGCGAACGCCGCAGCCGCAAGATACCCGAACGCGACCGCAGGCTCACCGCCTGGCACGAGTCCGGGCACGCCATCGTCAACCTCTTCCTCGAAAACAGCATCCCGCTGCACAAGGTCACGATCATCCCGCGCGGACAGGCGCTCGGCCTGACCATGATGATGGAGCACGAGGACCGCTATTCGCGCAGCCGCCTGGAGATGCTCGACATCATCACGACCGACCTCGGCGGACGCGTGGCGGAGGAGATCGCCCTCGGCGACATCACCAGCGGCGCCTCGCAGGACATCGCGCACGCCACGAACCTCGCACGCGCCATGGTCTGCTCCTACGGTATGAGCGACAAGCTCGGCACCGTCCAGTACGGCGAACGCGCCGACCACATCTACCTCGGACGCGACATCACGCGCAACGAATCCTGCAGCGAGCAGACCCAGCGCGAGATCGACGACGAGGTCAAGCGCATCATCGGCGAGTGCAAGATGCGCGCCACGAAGATCATCACCGAACAGCGTGAACGCCTCGACAAGCTCGCGAACGCCCTGCTCGAACGCGAGACCATCTCCGGCGCGGACATCCGCAAACTGCTTGATCTACCGCCCGAAGAGGAAAAAGCGCCCGTCCTGTCCGGCGAAGATTCCGGCAAGCCCGCCGACGGCGCTTCCGCTCCCGCCGAGAAGAAGGACGACGGCGGCGAACCGCCCAAGTCCGGCGACGACATCATCACCGTGAAGGCGCCCTGATCCCGGAGCGCCCCATGACGGTCGAAACTCTCGCACCCCTGATCCGTGTCAACGAGTCAGGGGTGTTTTTGTCGTGCCACGTCCAGCCCGGCGCGAAACGCACCGCGGTCGCGGGCGTCTACGGCACGGCATTGAAGATCTCGCTCGCCGCGCCGCCCGTCGACGGCAAGGCGAACAAGGAACTGTGCGTGTTTCTGGCGAAGAAACTGAAACTGCCGAAAAGCGCCGTCTCGCTGGTCTCAGGCCAGACCTCGCGCGACAAGGTCGTTTTCCTGCCGGGCGTCACGGCCGCCGCACTCGCCGCCGCGCTGGAGTAAGCCATGCCTCAGAACGCCTCCTACGCGCCTTTTCGCAGCCTTCCGCAAGGTTCCCGCATCCTGCTCGCGTTCAGCGGCGGAGTCGACTCCGCCGTCGCCGCCGTCCTCGCGCTCCGCGCGGGATATCAGGTCACGGGCGTCCACATGACGCTTCTCCCCGGCGGAGAATCCACGCAACAGAAGGCCGCCGACACCGCCGCGAAGCTCGGGATCGAACTCGTTCACGCGGACTGCTCGAAAGCGTTCGAACAATGCGTCCTGCGTCCGTGCTGGGACATGTACAAATCCGGCTTCACGCCGAATCCGTGCGCCATCTGCAATCCGAAGGTCAAATTCGGCGCGCTCATGCCGCTCATGCAACAATACGGCTGCGCGGCGTTCGCCACGGGGCATTACGCGAAAGCGATCGACGCCGAAAACGGGGAAACCACCCTCGCGCGCGGCTCGTACCGAGAAAAGGACCAGTCGTATTTCCTCTTCGGGCTCTCGCAGGAACAGCTCGCGCGCATCGTCTTCCCGCTCGGCGGCATGACGAAACCCGAGGTGCGCGAAATCGCCCGCGAGCTCGGGCTCCCGAACGCCGAGGCAAAGGAAAGCCAGGACGCATGCTTCATGCCGCCGGACAGGACCGCGGCGGAGTTCCTGCACGAACACTTCGGCGAGACCGTGCCAGGCGGGACGTTCGCCGCCGCGTCCGACGGGCGCATCCTCGGTCGGCACGACGGCATCTACGCGTACACGATCGGGCAGCGCAAGGGCACGGGCGTGGCGATGGGCGTCCCGGCGTGGGTCAGCCGCATCGACGCGGGCGAAAACAAGGTCTTTCTCACGACGAATCCGGACGACCTGATGCGCGATTCGCTCGTACTGCCGTGCGCACACTGGATCACGAAGCCCGCCGAATCCGCCGAATTCCGCGCGCAGGTGCAGATACGCTACCGGTCGCGCCCCGCGGACGCCTCGGTCCTGCTCTCGCCGAACGGTGTGGTCTTCATTCGGTTTGATACGCCGCAGCGCGCGGTCACGCCCGGACAGGCGGCCGTCATCTACGACGGCGAACGTCTTCTCGGCGGCGGCTGGATTTCTTGAGCTCAGGGTACAAAAACGTGCCCTCCCCCCCCGTTCAAAAAAAGGAAAAATGGATTACGCCTGCGGCTTCCGTTCGGGCGAATCGCTGCTGACCGCGATAACGGCGGCACGGCCGAGGACGTCCGACGGGATCCTGGACAGCACCACGGTACGGCGTTCGCCGTCGATCTCGAACTCGCGGATGATCGTTCTGCCCGTGTCGAACGCCTCGCGCACCGCCCTGCCCGCGTCGACAGCCTGAAGCCACGGCACGGAATTGATGTTCCTCCAAGGGATCTCGCCTTTCTGCTCCACCTCGCCGAACTGCATGTGATAGTCGATGATGCGCCCCTCGCGGTCCGTCACCAGCACGCGCACAGGCAGGGAATCGTAAACGGCTTCGGACAGGCGGCGCCTCCTGCGGCGCGCCCGGATGGAAAGCAGTGTGACCAGCGCCAGTCCGCCCAATGCGGCGGCGTTCGCAGAGAACAGGGCAAAGAGGCGTTTCCTGGTCCATGTCTGATACACACGGATCTTCGGCGCTTTCTTCGTCGCCGTGTTCGCCAGGACGCCGTTTTCCGGGAAATCGGACAGTTTCAGGTGATACCGCTTCAGCGCCGCCTCGTTGAGCCAAAGGTCATCGCTCTCCGCGATGGTCGTCGGGATCCCCTGCCGCGACGACTGCAGCGGCGCTTTTCCGAGCTCTTCCAGCAGGTCGCCGGCCTGGACCGCGAGCTTCTTCATGGAACGGCAGAAGCCCCCGACCGCGTTTTTCCGCGTCGGCGGCGTGTCCGCGAAGACCGGGCACGCGTCGAAGTCGGCGGGCAGCCATTCCACGGGGTCCAGTCCCCACTCGAACGAGGACAGCGAGACGATGACCGTGTCCGGCTGCATTTCAGCTTGAACCGCCGCGCGGAATTCCTCGATCTCCTCGCCGGGGACCTCCGCAAGCGACGGATACTGCTGCCGCATCGTCCGGGAATCGTTTCCGCTCACCTGTTCGGACGGCGTGACGGAATCGGGGAGCAGAAAGGTCTTCAGCATTTTCCCCGGGCCGAGCTTGTCGCGGAGCGCCGCCTCTTTCTTTTCGTCCCAGTTCACGCGGGACGCCAGCAGCACGACCTTCTTCGTATTCGGGAACGCCCGGAGCGCCAGATCCACGTTCGGCCACGGATCCGCAGGATGCACGATCGCGAAGTTGTTGAGTTCCTTTCGTTCCGAATCCCTTGTATCGGTGTACCTGCGGAGTTTTTCATCGAACGAGCTCACGCCAGCGAACACCACGGCGAGCTCGTCGTTCAGGTTTTTCGTTTTGAAATCGATGTCGTAATCCCCGTCGAGCATATTCGCGATCGATTTGGCGATCTCGTCGGACGCGACGACGATCACGGCACTGTACTGACCTTTCGCCTCGTATAACTTTCTGAATTCATCGTCGGGGAGGACCTCGCTGCTATGGAACGAGTTTTCGATCCGAACCGGGAACACTTCCGTTTCGTACAGGAAAGACGGATGCACATACATCATCTCCCGTTCCTCGGGGAGCATGGAGAAAAAGTCGGGATCCTCCCAGCCCTCCCACCAGTTTTCGCCGAGACTCTCGACCAGTTTGGCTTCATTTTCCTTCTTTTTGCGCTCGCGTTCGGGCGCGGTCTCGCGCCACTTCCGCATGAGCTCGCGGTATTCCGCCTCGTGCCGTTCGCGCACCTCCGCCAGTCCCGCCATGAACTCCTCCTGGGCACGCGGTCCGGCCTCGGCGGGGAACAGGATCAGGACGCGCTTGAAGTGCAGCGGCTCAGGCAGCAGATCCGCCCTCGCGGGCATGCCGAAATCAAGCACGGACCGCCCGGTCAAAAGCACAAACAGGATCAGAATCAGTTTTAGCACAAAACGTTTCAAGGTCAAGCTCCAATTAAGGAAAAGCACGTTCAGGTAATTCTATATTATACAGCAAAATCCGTGCGTTTTCAAGCAATTCCGGTGCATTTTTCCAAAAATATGAATCGGCGGCATCTCTCCCCGGAACGGACGCAACGTTAAAAGTATAGGATTATCCTGTTTTTTTTGAACAGAAAGGAAGTTTTTTCACATTTTTTATTGTTTCGGGCTTGAAAAAGTTAGAATCGAAACTATATTGATTCCAAAGAGCAAGATAACACCTTACTTTTGAGCTCAAAACCGCATCCCGGCATCCCCGAAGCATGAAAAACGACCCGCTGACAGAACAATTCCTGAGAAAGCACGGCGACCTCTGCGCCGCGAAGACGACCGGAACAGGTCAGAAGGTCTACTACATCCTGGTCGCCGCAGCGCTGCTTTTCCTCCTCAAATACCGCTGGGATTTCTTCGTCTTCGCCGTGTCCGCGTGGATGATCGTCTGCTACGGCGTTTCGGCGGCACTCCGGCTGGCGGCGGCGACCGCGCCGTTCCTTCGGAAACGATGTGCCGGAAAATCCGGGAAAAAACCGAAAATCCGCTGCAACGACCTGCCGGTCTACACGATCCTGCTGCCGCTGTACCGCGAATCCGCCGTGGCGGAAAAGATCCTGAAGCGCATCGCCGCGCTGAAATACCCGAAGGACAGGCTCGATGTGAAGCTTCTGCTGGAACAGGACGACGCGGAGACGCGGCGCGCGCTCGCCGCATGCGCATTGCCGCCGTACTGCTCCGTCGTGGAGGTCCCGGACGGCCCCATCCGCACGAAACCGCGCGCGTGCAACTACGGGCTTGCCGAGGCGCGCGGGCGCTACTGCGTGATCTACGACGCCGAGGACAAGCCGGAGCCGGACCAGCTGAAGAAGGCGGTGGAGACGTTCCGGCGCGAGGACACGGACGGACGGCTTCTGTGCGTGCAGGCGAGCCTGAACTACTACAACGCGAAACAGAACTGGCTCACGAAATTCTTCACGGTGGAGTACAGCACGTATTTCGACCTCACGCTCGGCGGACTCCAGGAGTTCAGCCTGCCGCTCCCGCTCGGCGGCACCTCGAACCACTTCAAGACGGCGGAACTGCGCGAGCTGGGCGGCTGGGACCCGTTCAACGTCACGGAGGACTGCGACCTCGGGATCCGCCTGTACGAACACGGCTGGCGCACGGTCCTGCTGGATTCGACCACATGGGAGGAGGCGAACTCCGACCTGTGGAACTGGATCCGCCAGCGGTCGCGCTGGGTGAAGGGCTTCCTGCAGACGCATCTGGTGCACTACCGGCACCCGCTGGACACGGTGCGGCGGCTTTCGCTCCGGGGCGCGCTCGGATGCTATTTCCTGGTCGGCGGCTCGGTCCTGATGATGCTGATGAACCTCGTGTTCTGGCCCGTCGTGGCGCTGTATCTGGCGCTGCTCTGCCACGGCGTCCTGCACGGGGAGACGCTGCTTTCGCAGATCGTGGGGCCGCACACGGGCGAAACGCTCTACCGGGGCGTCGCGCTCGGGGCGTTCTCGCTGAAGGCGTGGCCGCTGATCTACGCCGGACCGGACGAAAACCCGTTCCTCGCCGTGACCTCGCAGATTTTCTTCGCCTGCTCGTGCGCGCTCTTCCTGGCGAATTTCCTGCTGGTCCTGGTCCATGTCGCGGCCTGCGTGCGCCGCAGATTCTATTTCCTGATCCCATGGGCGCTGCTCATGCCGTTCTACTGGGTCCTCATCTCCGTCGGCGCGTGGAAGGGCGCGCTCCAGCTCATCACGAAGCCGTTCTACTGGGAAAAGACCATTCACGGGCTGGACGCCGCGCCGCATGGAAAAATGGAAAAAGCGCCCGCATCCTCGGGGAGAATGTCGTCCGAGCTCCCGAAGGAGGCCGCCGCAAAATGAACCTGCCGCAAACACATTTTCATTTATCATACAGCTCAACAGAAGGAAAGGACATTGCCATGCCGCACACTGCAAAGAATCCGTTCCTCCGCCTCAGGAGAACACCGAAACGCATGCGCCGCGCATTCACGCTGATCGAACTGCTGATCGTGATCGCGATCATCGCGATCCTGGCAAGCATCCTGGTGCCCGCGGTCAACTCGGCGAAGCGGAAAGCCCGCCAGACGCTGTGCCTCTCCAACCTCCGCCAGATCGGTCAGGGCTGCCGGATGTACCAGGACGCCTACGACGAGTTTTTCCCGGGGTGGCTCTCCTCGCTCGCAAACGACGAAACGGTCTCCGATCCGCGGCTTTTCGTCTGCCCGATGGACCCGGACCCGAACAACGACAAATGGGGCGTGCGGTCCGCCAACCGCCACGCGAACAGCCCCGATTTCGACTCCGTGAAATGCACGTTCGACGGATTCGCGCCCTACCACAAGGCGTGGGGTCCGCCGAACACGAAGGACGTCGACCATGTGAGCTACATCTATGAGTTCTGCGCGGGTTTCTGGCCGAGCAGCTGGGGCGGCGACTCCGTGGCGGACGACGGCGGCAACTCGCAGACCGTCAACCCGGACAACACCGGCACCTGGCAGTCCGTGAAGCGAAACGTGCTCGCAGTGCGCCACGACTGGATCAACAAGATCCCGATGATCCGCTGTTTCTGGCACGCGGACATCCAGCGCATGGACGTCATCATGAACATCTCCACGCAGGGCAACATCTACCTGAGCAAATCCAAGTGGCAGGAAGGGACCTGGGGCGGACAATGAACACCCTTCCGCGCGGCGGCGCATCCACACACGGCACCCCATGCGCCGCCGGAACCGTTTTTATGCTCGAATTCAAGAAACTGCCATGCTGAAGCATCTTGCCGCAATCCTGCTGCTGTCCGCCTGCATCCTGTCCTCGTCCGCCGCCGAATATGCCTGGTTTGCCGCGGACCGGGACGGCACGCATGAGCTTGCGGCGGATCAGGACGGCGCGGTCAAAGCGTCCGCGCGCATGCCCGGCAACCTGCGTGTCTACCGGAGCGCGAAACGCGAGACGCTTGCGCCGGACCGGACGGCGTTTCAGGCGGGCGTGCTGGAGTTCCCGCTCAAACTGACCGGCTGCGCGAATCCGGTGAAAGCATGGATCTATGCGAAGGACAAGGAGGGAAACTGGTTCCAGAGCGAACGCGAGTACGCCGTGCCGCCGGGCGCGGAGACCGTGCTGGAGCTGCCGCTGGACGAACCCGGCGCGATGCTCCCGGTCGGGCACAACGGCGCATGGACCGCGCAGGCCGCGTCCGCGATGTTCGAATACGGCGTGACGCTCTTCGGCGAAGAGGACAGCGTTATCGAGCTGGAATGCCGCCCGCCCGCCTTCTCCGGCGCCAGACGCCGCCCCGCGCTCCGCATCCTCGACTGGGAACTGCCCGCCTCGGTCGGCAGAGAATGCCTGCTGGAATCGCATTTCCGGCTTTCGCGCGAGTATTTCAACCCGTTCGACCCCGACGAGATCCGGGTCGATTACGAGCTCGAAACGCTCTCCGCCGACGGCAAAACAACGGAAACGCACCGCTACCCAGCCTATTTCACACAGGATTTCACGCGGTCGCTCCATTTCGCGCGGGAATCCGTGCGCCCGTCCGGTCAGCCGTACTGGGCGTTCCGAATGACGCCTCACGCCGAGGGGAAGTTCCGCGTACGCCTGGTCGCGACCGACAACTCCGATCCCGAGCATCCCGAGGAGGCGAAGACGGAATGGCGCACGGTGGAGGCGACTCCCTCGGACCGGCACGGATCCGTGCGCGTATGCGCGTCCGATCCGCGTTATTTCGAGCATGCGGACGGCACGTTCTACTATCCGCTTGGACTGAACATCCACGCGAACGCGGATTTCCGGAGCGAGATGGATTTCCCGTGGCACCACGTCCCCGACCGGAAGACGTACGACTACGACGACTATTTCGAGAAATGCGGCAAATTCGGGATCGACCTCGCGGAGATCTGGATGGCGTCGTGGACCTGCGCCATCGAGTGGACCTCCGCGATGGATTATTTCTACGGCGTCGGACGCTACAACCAGGCAAACGCCTGGCGGCTGGACCGCATGTTCGAGGCGGCGGCGCGGAACGGCGTCCTCATCAACCTCGTGTTCGACTCCCACGGCAAGCTCTCGACCGGCGTCGACCCGGAATGGCAGGAAAACCCGTTCAACGACCGCCGGATGTTCAAAATCGCCGACGGCGCGTTCCTGAACGAGCCGAGAAAATACTGGACGGATCCCGCCGCGATCAGGCTGGACCGGAACCGCGCCCGCTACATCGCCGCGCGCTGGGGCTCCATGCCGAACCTCTTCGCCTACGAATACATGAGCGAGATCAACCTCGTGGACTACGCCGAGACCATGCTCAAGGACGGCACGCTGAAAAAATGGACGGAGGACGCCGCCGCATACCTGAAAAGCGTCGACCAGGGCGGACACCTGGTCGCCACGCACGTTTCCGGCAACGCGGACACGAACAACGTCTACCGCGACCTCTTCCTCCTGCCGCAATACACGCACGTCGTCGGCGACGCCTACCGCGGCACGGACATATCGTTCCTCAAGCAGCTCGCCGCCCAGGAACGCGTCATGGCGGTCTTCCGGCAGAAGCCCGTGCTCATCACCGAGTTCGGCGAGCCCTCGACCGTGCACGCGGACATCCACGCCGGGCTCTGGGGCGCGCCGTTCTTCAACCAGGCGGGCACCCCCATGCTCTGGTGGCACGACAAGCTGTTCCTCGGCGAGGAAGGCGCCCAGTATCCGCCGTTCGCCGCATTCATCCGGGACCTCGATTTCCGCAACGCGAAACAGGCGGTCCGGACCATGACCTCGAAGCTCGACCTCTCCGGGTCCGGGACGAAAATCCTGTCCGCCGCCATGCCGGGGCACATCGACTCCGGAAACAGCAGGCCTCAGGCGGTGCCCGCGGTCAGATTTGTGTCCTTCCCCATGATGCCGGACGCCCCCGCCCACGTCGAAGCCGATCCCGTTTCCGCCGCGCTCTTCCTGCACGATGGCCATGCGCCGTTCGACATCTTCGCAAATCCGCGCGGAAACGCCCTGCCCTGCCTGACCATGCTTCTGCCCGGATTCGGCGCGGCCGGCTGGATCTACGACGAACCGGTCCTCTTCAAAGCGCCCGCCGACCCGAAGGCCGCCCCGCTCCACTCCGGCATCCTGCTGGACGTGCCGCCCGCCCTGCCCCCGGGGAAATACCGCGCGGAGTTCTACGACACATGGCAGGGCGGGACCGTCGCGGAACTCGAGTTCACGGCGGACGGCAGGCCCCGGCAGATCCTCGTGCCGCCGTTCCGCGTGGACATCGCATTCAAGCTCCGGCGCGTTTCCGGCGGGGAAAGGAGCGAGCCATGAAACGCACCGCATGGGGTTTTATCCTCGCGTTCTGCGCGCTGCTGACCGTGTTTCCGGGCATTCGCGCGGAAGACGCGCCATCGCAGCGACCGGACTCCACGGCATGGCACGCGGAAAAAGCGAAATACCGCCTGACCATTGAGGCGGACAAACCGGACGCCTGGATGTTCCTGGACGACCGCGTGCTGTGCCTTCCGGCAAGCATGGACGACGGGATGGAAGTCTACGACGAGGCCGGACAGAAGCAGAAGTTCTTCCGCTTCAGAAACGGCGGCGTCCAATTCGACCGGGCGAAGGAGCCGCGCAAACTGTATGTGTACTTCGGATTCCCGCTTCCCGAAAACGGACGGAAGCCGCCTTTCCCGAACGGCGGGCTCGAACGCAAGATCCAGAACGATCCACTGATCCTGCTGCAGTCGCACATCGACTACGGGCTGATGCCGGAGGACTGGCGGCGGCACAACCTCGACCCGGCGAAAAGCAAGGCGGCGGACGAGAAGGCCGAGGCGAAGGACCGCGAGGCCGCCGCGAAACGCGTCGAGGAGCTGGAAGCACTGAAGGACAAAAAGGACGAACTGGAAAACCGCATCGACGCCGACCTGAGGGGAAAATTCGGCGCGGACACCACGGACATCCGCCCCGGAAACACGTTCCTGGACCACAGGATTTATGAGGAATACGAACATGTCGCGCTCGCGTACAAAGGCGGGCTGGTCATTCCCGAATCCGGCGACTATGCGTTCCGCATCACCACGAACGCCACGCGCATCCTGAATCTCGACGGGAAGACGCTGATTCGCAGGTTCGGCGCATCGCCCGGTCCGGCGTCGGACACCGTCGAAACCCGCCTGGACGCCGGGCTGCATCCGCTGCTCGCCGTCTACCACAGGATCTCCGGCGACTATGTCTTTTCCGTGGAGTGGAAACGACCCGGCGACACGGATTTCCGGCTCCTCACGGAACGCGATTTCTCGCCCGCGCCGCCGGTGCGCGTGCTGAGGCTTGAGGACAGAGACGGCGGCATGTATCCGCTGTGCCGCCAGGACATCCGGTTCGTGTTCCACATCGACAAGACGCGCCACGCCGCGCTCCGCGAGCTGACGCCGCTCGACAAAGCTTCCGCAGGCTGCCGCATCGCCGTCGACGGAAAGGAATTCTCGGAAGACCAGGTTTTCTTCGCCGTCCCGGACGACTCCGACACGGAACTCCGCCTGATCCCGCCGGAAGGCTCCGGTCTCGCGCGGATGGCGTTCCGCGTAAGGCCGCCCGACAAACGGTTCTTCCCCATCGACCCGTCCGTGAGCATGACGCTCTGGGCGCCGCTTTTCCTGTACGACGACGAAACGCTGGAGCTGACGCGCGAAATCTGCTCACGGGTCCCCGTGCCGCTTCACCTGGAATTGACCGAGGCGAAACGGAGCATCGCGGCGGACGGCACGGAAACGGAACAACTCTCCCGCGAAGTGATCCCCCTGCCCGAATTCGAACAGGGATCGTTCGACCGGTTCGCGCAGGACCTGAGCTTGAAGACCTCCTTCCCGCTCGACGGCGCGTCCATGGCGCAAACGCCGCCCGATTTGAGCTGGACGGCAAGCATCCCCGGCTTCGTGTTCGATTCCGCCGGATTCGCGGTCGTCCCGGTCAGGAACATGAAGGATTTCACGGTCGGCGCGGACGGGCTTTACGACCGCGACGGCAAACGCCGGATCGTCCCGCTGCTGCACCGTCCCACCCTGCACGAACTGCGCGCGTGGGAACTGCCGAAAACGCTCGCCGCGGGGCTTTCGCCCGTGCGGACCGTGCTTGCCGCGGCGGAGGACCGCGACGGATTCGGCGACGCGCTGAAAGACGAATTCGCGAAGCACGGCGTCAGGCTCGAATTCATCCCGTGGAAACGTTCGCGGTCAGGACGCGACACGCTGGAATCCCTGCCCGTCCTCTTCAACGCCATCCGCACGACGCACGCCGACCGCGTCCTGATCGTCCCGCCCTCGACGCCGCGCCGTCTCATCCTCTCCACGCGCGAGGAATCCCGCATCGCCGCGTTCCTGCTTCAGGCGGTGCATGACTGCTCCGGGGTGTCCGGCGCGGTCCTGACGCCGCCGCCCGTCTTCGACACGGAGGAATCCTCGGCACGACGCGATGCCGAGCTGACGGCGGAACTCCGGACGTTCCGGCGGATGTACGGCGCGGAGTTTATGGAGCTGGCACACGAATTCGACGACGCCGCGAACAAAAACGACCTCAAGCCGGACGAACGCGCCGCTCGGCTCGCCCGGTGCGTGGTCCGCGCCTTCCTGAACCTGCCGCCGGAAAAAGACTGAATCCGTCTCCGCGAAAAAGGAAACGCCTCCCGTCCGGGATGGATGGAAGGCGCTGTTTTCAGTTGGAGACGGGAGGGAAACGCGAGCTTATTTTTCCTCGGGCTGTTTCTTCTCCGCGGCATCCGGCTTCGCCTCGCCTTGTGCCTGAGCGGAGCCAGGCACGACTTCAGTTGAGGCTTTTGCCTCATCCGGCTTGTCCTTCGCCTCGTCCTTTTTCACAATGTAGATGTCTTTTTCGTTCAGCGCGGCGTCCATCGGAGACACGTCGGACTCCTTGAAAAGCTCCGCGATCGGGAGCTTGTTCTGTTTCGCAAGCAGGGCGAACGCCTTCGCGTAGAAGAGCGCGCCTCGGAAACTGATGTGGCAGCGGTCGGACCTGCCCTGCGGATAATTCGAGTATTCGCCGGGCTTCAGCTCCAGATACAGCAGCGTGCCCTTCTTCTCCCCGGCGGCGTTCAGCTCCCTGTCGGCGTACGCGTACAGATCGACGAGGTCGCATTTCGTCTCTGCGGCGACCTCGCGCGCGGACTGCAGATAGGGATTCAGGAATCCGGCGGGCTTCAGCAAGCCGTTCTCCAGGTAGATGCCGAACGGGATGGACGTGGCAATCACCGGGATGCCGCCCGCCTTCCGCACGTCCTCCACGAAGCCTTTCATGTTCTCCTTGTACTCGGTCTTCGGGTCGGTGTAGCGTTCCGGCTTCGCCTTCGTGCCGTCGTTGTGCCCAAACTGGATGATCACGAAGTCGCCCTTCTTGACCTCGCGGAGCAAACCCTCCCAGCGTTTTTCCGCCTTGAAGCTCTTCGTCGAGCGCCCGCCGATGGAACGGTTCTTCACGGCCACGCCGTCCTTCACGAGCTCCTGCATGCGCTGTCCCCAGCCCTGCTGCGGCGCGTCCTTGCCGCGGTAGGTCATCATGGTGGAGTCGCCCGCCATGTGGATGTCGGCGGCGGCGAGGGTGAAGACGGCGGAAGCGAAGACGGCGGAAGCGAAGACGGCGGCAAGCAGTTTTTTCATGGGGAGACTCCTGAAACGGAAATAAGTTCAAATGTTTTTAGTGCGATACCATACACCGAAATCGCCTGAAAAACAACCCCGCAACCGGAAAAAGCCGGAAAAAAGGCGCGAAAAAACCGGGAAAGCGCGGAGCCTTCCCGGTTCGGGATCAGTGCCGGGGAACCGGATGATAAAACCGGTCCCGTTCAGGCGGTCGTCAGCCGATCAGTACTTGCGGCCGTCGACGACTTCCTGCGTGATGTTCTTGGAATCGAACACGCCTTCCTGCGAGGGGATGCGGGCGGGAACGGTCTCGCCGGCGTGGATCTTTTCGACCACGTCGAAGAGCTGGGCGCCGATGAGCGGGTTGCACTCGACGGTGCAGTTCGCCTTGCCGGCGAGGATGGCTTCGAACATGGTCTTGACGCCGTCGATGGAGACGATCTTGATGTCCTGGCCGGGCTTCTTGCCGGCTTCCTCGATCGCCTGGATTGCGCCGAGCGCCATGTCGTCGTTGTGGGCGAAGAGGACCTGGATCTGGTCGGCTTCAGGGGACTTCAGGAACGATTCCATGACTTCCTTGCCTTTGGCGCGCGTGAAGTCGCCGCTCTGGGACTTGATGATCTTGATGCCGGGGTGATCCTTGATGATCTCCTCGAAGCCTTTCTTGCGGTCGATGGCGGGGGCGGAGCCGACGGTGCCGACGAGCTCGGCGACGTTGGCGTTTTCGCCGACGTTTTCAAGGACCCAGCGGGCGGCGCGGCGGCCTTCTTCCACAAAGTCGGAGCCGATGAAGCTGACATAGAGGCCGTCTTCGGAGACGTCGACTGCGCGGTCGAAGAGGACGACCGGGATGCCGGCTTCCTTGGCTTCCTTCAGGACGTCTTCAAAGCCGGTGGCGACGACGGGGGAGAAGGAGATCACGTCCACGCCTTTGCTGATGAAGTTGCGGATCGCCTTGATCTGGTTTTCCTGCTTCTGCTGGGCGTCGGAGAACGTCAGCTCGATGCTGGCGCGCTTTTCGGCCTCGCCCTTGATGGACTCGGTGCTCGCCTTGCGCCAGTCGGATTCAGCGCCGACCTGGGAGAAGCCGACTTTGATCTTGGAGCTGTCGCTCTTGGAGCATCCGGTGACGAGGAGCGTCGCGGCCGCGGCGGCCATGATGACGGTTGCAAACTTGTTCATGTTGCTTGCCTTTCTTTAGGTTGTTGTTAGGAAAAAGTTATTGGGATTTCGATTTGGATTTGGAGATCTTCGTGATCAGGTTCTGCATGAAGATGAACGCGAGCACGAGGAGGCCGACGATGATGCGCGTCCACCAGGAGTTGATGCGCCCGTCGAACACGATCAGCGTCTGGATCAGGCCGAGCACGAGCACGCCGAAGAGCGAGCCGAAGACGTAGCCGACGCCGCCGGTCAGCAGCGTGCCGCCGATCACGACCGCGGCGATGGCGTCCATTTCCAGGCCGACGCAGTTCAGCGGGTTGCCTGCCTTCAGGTAAATCGCGTAGACCACGCCCGCGAGCGCGGAGCAGAACCCGGCGATCGTGTAGGTCATGATCTTGGTGCGGCCGACAGGGATGCCCATCAGCGTCGCGGCGAGTTCATTGTCGCCGATGGCGTAGATGCTGCGTCCGGAGCGCGTGCGCTGGGAGAAGAAGATGGCGGCGATCAGCACGACGATGTACACGATCACGATGAAGCGGAGGTTCATGCCCTTGCCGAGCTTGATCGTGAGGTCGTTCTGGATGAAATTGAACACCGGGTCGTTCTTGATGCCGATGGATTCCTCGCTCACGATGAAGCCGCAGCCGCGAATGAAGAACATGCCGGCGAGCGTCACGAGGAACGGCGGCAGGCTGAAGCAGTGGATCAGCCAGCCCTGGAGCATGCCGAACAAGATGCCGATCGCGAGCGCGAGGGCGATCGCGACGAGGGCGTTGCTGCCGGACGCGATCATCTTCGCGATCAGAATGCTTGTGAAGGCGATGATGGAACCGACAGAAAGGTCGATACCGCCCGTGAGGATCACCAGCGCCGTGCCGATGGCGGCGATGCCGAGGTAGGCGTTGTCGACGAAGAGGTCGAGGAAGACCTTCGGGGAGCCGAAGTTCTCAAAGGAGATGATGCCGATGAGATAGACGACAAAGAAAACGAGGATCGTCGCCGAGATCGGCACGTAGCGCATCGGGAATTTGAACTTTTTCATTGGACGCCTCCTTTCGCAGCCTTCGAGGCGAAGATGGAAAGCACTTTCGCGCGGAAGACCGGCGACTGGAGCAGGCACACGATGATGACCACCATCGCTTTCGGCACGGCGACGATCGCCGGGCTCACGTTCTTCATGTACATCGTGGTCGTCAGCGTCTGGATCAGGATCGCGCCGACCAGCGAGCCGGAGAGGAAGAACCGGCCGCCCGCCATCGAGGTGCCGCCGATCACGGTGGCGAGAATGGCGTCGAGTTCGAGGTAGAGGCCGGCGTTGTTGGAGTCGGCGCACTTGATGTTGGATGCGGCGAGCAGGCCCGCGACGCCCGCGCAGAATCCGCAGATGACGTAGGTGAGCCATTTGATGCGGCGCGCCTCGATGCCAGCGTAGCGGCTGGCGCGCTCGTTGTTGCCGACGGATTCGATGAAGAGCCCGAACGCCGTCTTGCGCGTGAGCAGTCCGAAGATCACGTACATCGCGACCACGATCCACACCGAGAACGGCAGGAACAGCGCGTGACCGTTGCAGAGGAACACCAGTCCGGGGTTGTCGAACGTGATGATCTGGCCATCGGTGATCAGCTGGGCGACGCCGCGTCCGGCGACCATCAGCACCAGCGTGGCGACCATCGGCTGGATGCCGAAGCCCGCGACCAGCATGCCGTTCCAGAACCCGGCAAGCGTCGCCAGGACCAGCGCTGCGAGGACCGGAATAATCCAGTAGACGGAGGGTCCCATCCCCGCGCCGATGCAGTTGCCCGCGTCGAGCATGGAAATGAGGAGCGCGGCGATCGCGCCGGCGATTGCCATGACCGCGCCGACCGAGATGTCGATGCCGCCCGTGGCGATCACGAGCGTCATGCCGATGGCGAGGACCATGACCTTCGAGCCCTGGTTCAGGATGTCGATCGGGGTGCCGTAGAGGTAGTAGCCGAAAATGGAGACGCCTTTGCCGTCCTTCTTCTCGGGGACGGCCTGCTGTCCGGCGGAATCCTGCACGGTCTGCGCGGCGGCCCCGGCTTCTTCCGCGGCGGCATTCGCGGCGGCTTCGGCGGAGCCGTTCACAGTCTCATATTTTTCGGGGGTGATCCAGGACGTGCCCGGCTGGGGGGACTCGAGCGTACCGGATGGAGCCTGGACCGCCTGGGCGGAATCCTGTTTCTTGATCTCGATCTTGAAGAAGTTGTCGGTGAAGATCGCATTGAACAGCAGAAGCAAAGCGAGCGAGACAAGGGGCCATACGAGATGGCGGAATTTGTTCGATGATTTATTCATGTCGGGGGTCCCTTAACCTGCGATGAGTTTCATAACGTTCTTGAGGGAGATGTCGGAACCCGCGACCTCGCCGACTTTCTTGCGGTCGCGGAGCACGATCACGCGGTCGCAGTCGCGGACGACTTCCTCGAGTTCGGAGCTGATGAAGATGACTGCCATGCCCTCGCCGCAGAGCTGCTGGGTCAGCGCCTCGATCTCCGCCTTCGCGCCGACGTCGATGCCGCGCGTGGGTTCGTCGAGGATCAGGAGCTTCGGATTGGTCGCGAGCCAGCGGGCGATCAGGACTTTCTGCTGGTTGCCGCCGCTCAGGTGCTTGATGAGCTGTTCGCCGCTCGGGGTCTTGATGCGGAGCAGCTTGATGTATTTCTCCGCCATCTCCTCCTGCTGCTTCAGCGTCATGGTCTTCCAGATGCCTTTCGACGCCTGGAGCGCGAGCATGATGTTTTCGCGGATGGTGAGGTCGGGGATGATGCCGGTCACTTTGCGGTCTTCGGCGATCAGGGCGACCTTCGCCTTCACCGCCTTCTGCGGGCTGTTGAAGTTCACGGACTTGCCGCACATGGTCATGGTGCCGGAGTCGTGCGGATCCACGCCGAAGATGATCTGCGCGATCTCGGAGCGTCCGGACCCGAGCAGGCCGGCGAGGCCGAGCTGTTCGCCCTCGCGGATGCTGACGTCGACCGGGCTGATCGTGCCGACGCGTCCGATGCCCTTCGCCTCGTAGACGGTGTCGCCGAACTTGGTGTTCTTCACGATCCCCGCCTGCATCTGGTTGATCTCGTCCGGGGTCTTGCCGATCATCTTCGCGACCATTTCGATGCGCGGGAGGTCCTTTGCATCATAGGAGCCGACGAGCTGGCCGTCGCGCAGGATGGTGATGCGGTCGCTGACCTCGTAGACCTGGTCGAGGAAGTGCGTGATGAAGATGATCGCCATGCCTTCCTCGCGGAGCTTCTTCATGACCTTGAAGAGTTCCTTCACCTCGTTTTCGTCGAGGCTGGAGGTCGGCTCGTCGAGGATCAGGAGCTTGCAGTCCACGTCCAGCGCGCGGGCGATCGCCACGAGCTGCTGGATGGCGATGGAGTAACTGGAAAGGTTTTCGCCGACGTTGATGTCGATGTCGAGCCGGGCGAGCGCCTTGCGGGCCTGCACCTTGCGTTCCTTCTTGTCGATGAATCCGAGTTTCGTGCGCGGTTCGCGGCCGATGCAGATGTTTTCGGCGACCGACAGGTCGGGCAGCAGGTTCACTTCCTGGTACACGGTGCTGATGCCGGCGTGTTCGGCGTCCAGCGGGGACCGGAATTTGCACTCCTTCCCGTTGAAATAGACCGAGCCCGCGGAGGCGGGGTAAACGCCCGTGATGATCTTGATGAGCGTGCTTTTCCCGGCGCCGTTTTCGCCCATGAGCGCGTGGATTTCGCCGGCTTTCACCGCGAAATCGACGCCCTTCAGGGCCTTGACTCCGAGAAACTGCTTCTCAATGCCTTTGGTTTGCAGTAAATCCATTCGTCTTTCCTGTGTGGGGTGTGAGTGGACGATTCATTTAGAATATGTTCTAGAAAAGATAGCACAAATTCGGCGTTTTTCAATCATGTTTTTCTTTTTTTCCGGAATTATTTGTTTCGAGTTTCAAATATTTTTTCCTTATCCATACTTTCTTCTTGATTTTTTACCTTCCGGAAACTATATTATGGTGATTCGAAACGTATCTTTTTTGCCATCTTTTTTTGACGCAAGGAGGCTTCATCCATGGGCAAAACAGCCGTCATCACGGGCGCGAGCCGCGGCATCGGCGCCGCGATCGCGGAAAAACTCGCTTCGGAACACTGGGACGTCGCCCTTCTGGCGCGGAAGCCGCAGGCCGACGGCGATGCGCAGTGCGCCGAAATCGCGCGGAAATACGGCGTCGCCGCCCGCTACTACGTCTGCGACATCTCGAAAGCGGACGACCGGGAAAAAACGGTCGGCGCGGTCATCCGCGATTTCGGCGGCATCGACGCGCTCGTGAACAACGCCGGAGTCGCGCCGAACGTGCGCGCGGACCTGCTCGACATGACCGAGGAAAGCTTCGACCGCGTCAT
>JAFSZN010000006.1 GCA_017455665.1 Lentisphaeria bacterium | reverse complement strand
TTTCCTTTGCTGATGGGTTCCGGCTCAGAGAGCCACGCTGATGATACGGGCGCGCTTCAGGGCCGTGCTGAGCATCTTCTGATGGTTCAGGCAGGTGCCGGTGATGCGGCGGGGAAGGATGCGGCCTTTTTCGGTCTGGAAACGGCGGAGCTGTTCCCCGTCCTTGAAGTCGATGTAGTTCACGTGATTCTCGCAGAATCTGCAGATCTTCGCTTTGTTGGTGCGACGCTTCGCGTGGCGTCTTTTCTGTTGCATTGCCATATTGTGTCTCGTTTGTTGAATGGTTGGGTTGGATTGATCAGAAGGGGATGTCGTCTATCTGCGCGTCGGAGCCGGAGTCCCCCATGTCGCCCTGGCCGGGCTGCATGTTCGGAGCCGGATTGTACGGCGGTTCGTCGAACTGCTGGTGGCGGTACGGCTGCCCCTGCGGAGCGCGGCTCTGATAGCCGCCGCCCTGCTGGTAGCCGTCCTGGGACGGATATCCGCCCTGCTGGTAGCCGCCCTGGCGCGGAGCGCGCTGCTGGAAGCCGTCGTCTTCCGGCGGCATCTCGCCGGGCATGCCGCCCTGGTCGTCGCGCCGTCCCGAAAGGAACTGCACGCGTTCGGCGGTCACGCGGACGCGGGAGCGCTTCTTCTGGGTGTCCTTTTCGGTCCACTGGTCGTAGACCAGGCGCCCTTCGATGAAGACCGAGCTGCCCTTCTGGAGAAAACGGGAGCAAGTCTCGGCCTGTTTGCCCCAAACAACGATCTCCAGGAAACATGTTTCATCTTTCTCCTGCCCGCTCGCCTGCATGAAGCGGCGGTTGATCGCAATTCCGAACTCGCAAACGGCGGAATTGCCGCCCGGAAGATACCGGAGCTCCGGATCCCGGGTCAGATTCCCGATCAAAAGCACTTTGTTCAGAGAAGCCATGTGACTCGCCTCCTTTCTTCAATCTGATTGGTTACTCGGCATCGGCCGCGGGAGCCGTCGCCGCCGTTTCCGGGATCGCCAGCTTGGAGCGGACGTGTTCCGGACGGTCGTAGACGATGGAGAGGAACCGCAGGACGCGTTCGTCCAGGCGGAACTCATCGCGGAGCGTCGCTTCCTTGGCCTGCTCGACTTCGAACACGAAATCGAAATAGTAGCCGGCTTTGCGTTTCTTGATCTCACGCGCAAAGGTCTTGCGGCCCATCGCGACGTTCTCGATCATCTTTCCGCCCCAGCCGTTGATCAGCTGTTCGAACTGACCGGCAAAGGCCTTGCCCTCATCGTCGACTTTACGCGGGTCGAGGATGAATACTGCTTCGTACTTTTTCAAGACTGCACCTCCAGGTGTTGCTTATTTGTTGTTTACAGACGTTTCTGTTGTTGTTTTGTTCGGTTGGCTGTCTTCGTCCGCGCTGAAGTCGCGCGGATTGTATTGGTTCATTGCCATTGCGATGCCTCGCCTCAGGATCAGGACGGCTGCTTCCGCGGCCCCGGCAAGCACCCGGTCGAACACCGTGCGCTCTTCCTCGCTGAACTCCGAAAGGACGTAGTCGATCACGTCCCCGCGGCTTTCCGCGTGGCCGACGCCGATGCGCATCCGGTGGAATCCTTCCGACCCGATCTCTTCGATCAGCGACTTGATCCCGTTGTGCCCGGCGCTGCCGCCTCCTCTGCGGATCCGGATCCGCCCGAGGGGGATGTCCATGTCGTCATGGACCACCAGCACCTCGTCCGGCGCGATCCCTTCGCTCCGCATCAGCGGGGCGGTCGCCTCGCCGCTCAGGTTCATGTACGTCAATGGCGTCTGAACGATCAACGGCGCTCCGGCGTAGGTCCCTTTCCAGCAGTAGGACTGGAAGGCGTGGACCCTCTGGAAGGAACGGGGAAGCTTGGTCAGGAGGCGTTCGGCAAACATGAATCCGGCGTTGTGGCGTGTGCCTTCGTACTTGCTGTCCGGATTTCCCAGTCCGACGATGAGCCGGATCTGATGTGTCCCGTCCGCCATGTTGCGCTGTCCTTTCCGTGTTCTTCCGTCCGGAGGCTCTTCCGCATCGCAAACAAAGCTGGAAGATTACTCCGCTTTCTTGCGGTCCTCGCGGGCCGCGGCGCGTTCTTCGGTCTTCTTCTCGGCGATGACTTCGGGTTCGGCGGCTTCCTCGCCTTCGGCGGGAGCGGCTTCTTCTTCGGCTTCGGCGGCGGACTCATCGACTTCGGTGAAGACAACGAGGTCGGCGTGGGTCACGGCGGTGACGCCTTCGGGCATCGCGATGTCGCCGACGTGGATGATGTCGCCGAGGTTCATGCCGGAGACGTCCACGATGATCTCTTCGGGGAGGTCCTGCGGGAGGCTTTCCACTTCGATTTCGTGGAGGTTCTGCTCAAGCAGACCGCCCGCGGCGGCGCCGGCGGGCACAGTGTGACCGGCGCGGACCGCGACGTGCGCCTTGATCTTCTGGTCCATGCGGATCGCCTGGAAATCCAGATGGCGGGTGCGGTTCTTGATCGGGTCGTGCTGGACTTCCTTCAGCAGGACGAGCGTTTCCTTGCCGTCCTCGACGAGGGAGAGGATGTTCAGCTCGTTGCGGGAGAGCAGCTGCCATTCCGTGGCGTTCACGGAGATGCACTTCGGCTCAATGCCCTTGCCGTAGACGATCGCGGGGATCAGTCCGGTCTTTCTCAGGCGGCGTGCGTCGTTGGTGGTACCTGCCGTACGCGCCTGCACGTTCAACACATGTTTGACTTTTGCCATTTTCGGTCCTTTCGTGTAATGTGTCGGTTATGTGTGGGTTGTTCGTTTCGTGTTTCGTTTCGGAGCTTTTCCGCTCAGCGCTGGAAAAGCGAATTAAGGGAATCGCCGTTGTGGATGCGGCTGATCGCTTCGGAGAGGAGCGGGGCGATGTCCAGCGTGTGGACGTTGTCGCCCTTCAGGTCGGTCGGAACGGAGTTCGTCGTGATCAGCTCTTCGATGCAGCTGGCTTTCAGCTTCTCGAACGCTTCTTCGCGCGCCAGGAAGTGCGACACCGCCGCGAGCACGCGGGACGCGCCTTCGCGCTTCAGAAGCTCGGCCGCGGCACAGAGCGTGCCCGCCGTGCTGGTCATGTCGTCGACCAGGACGCACGTGCGCCCCTTCACGTCGCCGACCAGGTGCGAGGACGCCACGTGGTTCGCGTCGAGGCGGCGCTTCGCCACCACGGCAAATCCGCAGCCCAGGCGGTCGGCGAACGACTGCGCCATCTTCACGCTGCCGGAGTCGGGGGAGACGATCACGGATTCCGAGTCGGTCTTGCCGCGCAGATACGGGATCAGCACGGACGCGCCGTACAGGTGGTCGACCGGGATGTCGAAGAATCCCTGGATCTGCTGCGAGTGGAGGTCCATGGCGAGGATGCGGTTCGCGCCCGCGGTCGTCAGCAGGTTCGCGACGAGCTTCGCCGTGATCGGCACGCGCGGCTTGTCCTTGCGGTCCTGGCGTGCGTATCCGAAGAACGGGATCACCGCGGTGATTCTGGCGGCGGACGCGCGGCGGGCGGCGTCCAGCATGATCAGAAGCTCCATCAGGTTTTCGTTCGTCGGATTGGACGTGGACTGGATAATGAATGCGTCCGCATTCCTCAGGGTATCCTTGTACTGGACAAAAATTTCGCCGTCCGGGAATCTCTGCACGGTCACGTGGCCGAGCTGCTGTCCCAGGCACTGCGCGATCGATTCGGCGAGTTTCGGATGTGATGTCCCGCTGTAGAGTCTGATGTCTCTCGCGT
>JAFSZN010000065.1 GCA_017455665.1 Lentisphaeria bacterium | reverse complement strand
GTGCGCGTACGCCATGCCGAGCGCGGAGAGGTAGTGGCCCAGCGAATGGCCCGCGATGTCGCGCGCTTCCCAGCCGCCGTAGGGCTTCGCCTTCGGTTCGAGTCCCGCCACCGTGAGGAATTTCGACAGCAGGGCGTCCGGGTTCAGCGTTTCCAGCAGGAACGTCTCGTTCACTTTCTTTCGGTCGGCGAGCGGACCTGCCTCAAGTTCCGTCGCGCTGGACGGGTAGAAGGTCAGTTTTCCGGGCGTGGCTGCGGGCTCTTCGTCGGCGGAGGCGCAGCTTGCGACGGCTGCGGTTGCCGCGCAGATCGCGGCGGCAAGGACTGCTGCATGTTTCATGTCTTGGTTCTCCTGATTCATGCGTGAATAATAGGTTGGAAAAAAGATTATGTTGCGTTCAAACCTGGCACGGGACGATGCGCCGAATATCCATGCGGACATCCTTCCCGTTCAAACATAATATACTATAAAACCTGTATAATGCTATTCCTTTTTCCAAGAAAAGCATACATTTTTTGATCAATCATCCTCCCCTTCCTCTTTCGTAACGTTAAACATTCCCGCTCACCAGTCGTAAAGGAACAGGTACAGAAACTTTCCCAAATCAACATTAAATTCATACGCATAGCCGGATTGTGGGGGAGCAGCCCCCGAGACCTTCCCAAATCACCCCTGCCGTCCGCGTCCCGCGGTTGTGTAACATGACGTGCTCGCGCAAGCGAGCTTTCCGAGGAGCGCAGCGCCCCCCGAAGGGACCTTTCCCCGTGACCTTCCCAAATCACCCCTGCCGTCCGCGCTCCGCGGTAAAACAAAACAGTCGAGCGCAAGCGAGTTTTCCGAGGCGGCGCAGCCGCCCCCAGCAACGCGTGGATGCGAATGCGTCCTTAATGCAATATTCTTGCAACTTGTTTCAATTTTGTTTCAAAAAGAAAAATTTTGCCGTTCGCGCCTCACGGTCAGGAAAACAATCGGATTTTCGCCAAAGTTTTACCTTCCCAGAACTTCTTTGAGCCTCGGTTCGAAGATTTGATTCTGAACCCTTCGATACATTTCCTCATCCTCGGGAGCCGCGAGCGCCGCCCGGCAAAACCACAAGTACGCCGCGTCAGGATCCTTCTTCACGCCGGTTCCGTTTTCGTAACATTCCCCAAGCTCGAACATCCCACGGGCATCGCCGTGGTCCGCCGCCCGGCGGAGCCATTTGACGCCTTCGCGCGGATCATATTCCGCATCGAACTCGCACAGATACCGCTTCCCCAGCAGGAGCATTGCCATGACATGCCCCTGTTCCGCGGCCTTGCGCAGCCATCGGAAAGCAGTTGCGCGGTTCCTCCTCACGCCGATGCCGAATGTATAGCATTTGCCGAGTTCGATCATTGCCTGAACACAACCATGCTCGGCCGCCATGCGATACCACCTGACGGCTTCTGCCCCGTCCTTGCCGACCCCATCCCCGGTTTCATAGCACCTGCCGATTTGACATAAAGTCTCCGCAGCTTTTGTTTTCAATTCCGCAAACTCGCGCTCATTCACAGTAATTCTCCGAATCAAAAGTCTCCTTTAGAAAGAATCAGGCCTCATAAGCTTTACTTATATCGATGCAATTCTAGACAACAACTCGCCTTTGACAGATGACATTTCATTATCATCTTCCTCTGTTTTACTTCTGCTGCAAAGCATCCAGATGATTTTATCAATGTAATATGAGCCTGTATTGCAGAAGTTATTCGGGTCAGGACGCAAACCAACATTTTCTGCAAATTCTGCAATTCTCTTAACCAAGACAAGATCCATTGAATACTTAATTCTGTCGATGACTGAAAAAACATGACAGAGGTGGACATCGGGTTTTGCGATGTTCCAAAGATGTGATTCTTTCAAGAAATCACAAGTCAAAGCAATTCCATAACCTGGTAATACTTTTTGCATCTTCAATATAGTTTGATACGGTTCATTTGTTTGCTCAATGATTGTCATCTCATAGGAAGAAACTGTTTGACTTTTTGGAAGCTTCGTATTATTTCTGCATTTCTCGAACTCAGAATCAACAGCCTTGCTCAACACATCGAAATTATCTTCTTGGAACTGATTGGAACCATAATCTTTCAATTCAACATCTTCCAACAAAGAAAGACCTTTCTTGGAAAAAAGAGATAGTTTATCCTTGTCATCGGAAATGGATCGAATTTTGTTTGCGATATCAGGAGAGTCAAACCATTTCTCTTGTTTCGTTTTCTCTTTCGACTGTATTTTATGCCAACTAGTATTAAGGTAGCTTTTGACAAAACGTGCCACAAGTCTTTGTTTGGGGTCGGAAAAAAGTTTTTGGGGGATATCCTTTTCTGAACGACACCAATAAGCCTTCTCTTGATTCTTCAGGCGAGCCGTTTCAAGCTGATTGTTTGTTCTTAAGCATTCTTCGCAATAGAGCTTCAAGATTATTTCCCAAATCTCTTTATCTCTTTGTATTATCTTCTGGCATTGATCACAAGTATTATTCATTGTTTATGTCTCCTTAGGATGGTTTGTTTTTGGTTAAATTCAATCATATAAAAATCTATTACGGTAGATACGACATATTTTGTCATACCGGACGAGTTCCGCATCGTTTTTTGGAAAAAAGACGTGTTTTCTGGCGGAAAGCGGTCGGGAAAAGACAAAAAAGCCGGACGCATCCCCATACGTGAAGATGTAGGTCCGACCAAGAACCCGCTCCAGAAACGACAGAGAAACGCCCAGCAAGAAACGAAGACACAATGGTCCTTGCTGGTATATTTCGTTTTCTGGAGCAAAAGAGCATATTTTGAAACTTGGTCGGTTTACGTTTTCTTTTGCTGAAATAACCGATCAAATGAGCACGAAAATCGGATTTCGCGAGGGCGGAACCCGTTTCCAAAACACAATTTACACCCTGTTGCAGGAAAATCAAGCCGGTTTTTCGCCTTTTTTCGGACAAATCATAACAATGTGGGAAAGAAAGGACGCTCCGCGTCCCCGTTTTGCTTGGGGCGGCTTTGCCGCCTCGGTGAACTCGTTTGCACGAGTTCGACAGATTATGTTACCGCGAGACGCGAAAGTCAGAGCTTTTTTGATTTGAGGTAATTTCCCATACTGACCGCGAGGCGCGCAGGCAAAGAAATGAAGAAGAAAGATGAAACTCGCCCGGCTGAGGTCAGAACAGGTCATGGTAAAGGTGGGGCAGTGCGATTATTTCGGCGAACAGGCAGAGGGATCAGAACAGATCGGGCTGATCGGAAGTGTCGGCTTTTTTCCGTGAGGAGGCGGACGCGAGGAACGATCTCTGCGCGCCGGGGGTGACAATGTCCCCGGGCTTGAGATGTCCGAGCAGGAGCGGAGACTTCGGGTCGTGGTATTTGAAGTTTTCGAACGCCTTGCGCGGGTTCTGGTTGGCGTAACAGTATTTGCAGCCGTTGAGGCAGGTGTCGTACGCGCCGATGTCGTGCGTTTCGATGCAGTGGCAGCCCGCGCGGATGCCCCGGTGTTTGAGCTTGCGGAATCGCACGCCGTTGGCGCGGCCGAGGATATCGAGCGTCATGCACCCGGAGGAACGGATGCCGTAGCGCGTGTAATCGCCGTCGGTGCCGCAGGTCTGGATCGGGATGCCGAAGCGCGCGGCGGTCGCGCCGAGGGATTCCGCGAGCTCGTTCCGGTAGGCGTCGTTCAGCGGGACCAGCTCCGGCATGTTCGCCTCGACCTTCTTGTACATCTCCACGAAACTGAAGACGCAGCGGCCGATGTGCGGCGCGAGGCGTTCCGCCATGCGCGCGAACGTGTCCTTGTGGCGTTCGATGGTGTACGTCTTCGTGAGCAGGACGGGGTCATAGCGCCACGCGACGCGCTCCCGCCCGACGACCGAGGCGAGTTCGGCGAGCGTCTCCATGCTTTCCTCGACCGGCGGCACGCCCGGCTCAACGTCGCGTCCGTACGCCGTGATCGTGTAGAAACAATACGTGCGGAAACGGTCCGTGATCTCGCGGATGCGCGGCAGGATCGAGCGGTAGTTCTTCGAGCAGAACACCACGCAGTCGACGACCTCGGGATCCAGCTCCCAGCGCGTGACCTTGTACGGGAAAAGCGGATTCCGGGACAGGACATAGCCCTCCGCGAACCGGTTCAGCAGCCAGTCCGTGAAATACTGGACCGTGTCGGTCCTGCCTCCGGTGTTGATGATCATAGGAAGCTCCGCCCGTCCCCGCGTGCGAGATGAAATGACGCGGGGACAGACGACGGTCCGTTATTGATTGTCTTCGAGCTTCTTGTACTCGGCGTACTTCTTCGCGGCGAGCTGGCTGCCGGTCTCGAAGAGCGTGGCGGCGTTCTCGGGGAAGGTGCGTTCGAGCGCGGCGAAGCGGACTTCGCCCTTGAGGAAGCTCCGGTAATCCTTCGTGGGAGCCGGGGAATCGAGCGTGAAGGGCTTCTCCTTCGACGGGTTGTAGCGGTAGAGGAACCAGTACCCGGCGTCGACGGCTGCCTTCATCTCCTGCTGGACGTTGCACATGCCGCACTTCAGGCCGTGGGTCATGCAGGGGGCGTAGGCGATCACGACGGACGGTCCGGGGAAGGCTTCCGCCTCCTGGAGCGCCTTCATGAGCTGGTTCGGGTCGGCGCCCATCGCGACGGACGCGACGTAGACGTTGCCGTAGGTCATGAAGATGCGCCCGAGGTCCTTCTTCGGGCTGCGCTTGCCGGAGCTGGCGAACTGCGCCACCGCGCCGATCTGCGTCGCCTTGGAGGACTGGCCGCCGGTGTTCGAGTAGACCTCGGTGTCCACGATCAGCGCGTTGATGTTCTCGCCGCTGGCGATCACGTGGTCGAGGCCGCCGAACCCGATGTCGTACGCCCAGCCGTCGCCGCCGTACATCCAGAAGGTCTTCTTCGCGAGCTGGTCGCGGTGCAGAAGGATGCTGTCGACAAGCTCGGAAATCTCCTTGTCGGACGCGAGTCCGGCGCGGGCGGATTCGAGCGCGTCGCAGAGGGCGTCGGTCGCCGTGCGCGAGGCGTCGAAATCGTCGAACGCATCAAGCCAGCCCTGAAGCGCGGATTTGAGTGTCTCCGGGACCGCCTTTTCGAGCAGGGACTTCACGCGGATGACCTGCATTTCGCGCTGTTTCTTCGAGGAAAGCAGCATGCCGAGCGCGAACTCGGCGTTGTTCTCGAACAGCGAATTGGTCCACGCCGGGCCGAATCCGCGCCGGTTGACCGTGTACGGGATGCCGGGCATGGGCGAGCCCCACGCCTGCGAACACCCGGTGGCGTTCGCCCAGTACACGCGGTCGCCGAAGAGCTGGGTCAGCAGCTTCGCGTAGGGCGTTTCGCCGCAGCCGGCGCAGGCGGCGGAGAACTCGAGGAGCGGACGGCGGAACTGGCTGCCCTTGACCGTGTAGGGGTTGAAGACGTCGGACTTGGCGGGGAGGGACAGCAGATAATTCCAGTTCGCGAGGTCGTGGTCGGTCTCGGCGTTCGGGGTCATGGTCAACGCCTTTTCCTTCGCCGGGCAGACGGACGCGCAGACGCCGCAACCGGTGCAGTCGGCGGCGCTGATTTGGAGCGTGAAGACATAGCCGGGCTTGCCGCCCTTCGCGGGCTCGGTGCGGAGCGGAGCGGGCGCGGCGGCGACCTCCGCCCCGGTCAGCAGGTACGGGCGCACCACGGCGTGCGGACAGGCGAACGCGCATTTGTTGCACTGGATGCACTTGGCGGGATCCCAGACTGGCACGTGGACCGCGATGTCGCGTTTCTCGTAGGCGGTCAGGCCCATGTCGATCACGCCGTCCTCGTAGCCCTTAAACGCGCTCACGGGCAGGTCGTCGCCCTTCTGGGCGTTGATCGGCTCGAGCAGGTTCGTGACGACGGCGGGGAGTCCGGGGCGCGCGGCGGGCGCGGGATCGGCGGCGTTCCGCCAGGATTCCGGCACGGGCGCTTCCACGAGGCTCTTCACGCCCTCGTCGATGGCGGCGAGGTTGCGGTTGACCACGTCGTCGCCCTTGGCGAAATAGGTCTTCTTCGCGGCGGCCTTCATGAAAGCGACGGCGTCCTCCACGGGGATGACGTTCGCGAGGCGGAAGAAGGCGGCCTGCAGGACCATGTTGATGTGGCTGCCGAGGCCGAGGCGCTCCGCGATGGCGACGGCGTCGATGAGGTAGAGCTTCGCATGGCGTTCGGCGAGCGTGCGCTTCACGTGCGCCGGGAGCTTTTCGTCGAGCTCGGCGGGCGTCCACGGGCAGTTCAGCAGCAGCGTGCCGTTCGGCTTGAGCTCGCCCGCGACGTCGTATTTGGAGATGTAGGTGGCATTGTGGCAGCCGATGAAGTCGGCGGCCTTCACGTAGTAGGAGGACCGGATCGGGCTGTCGCCGAACCGGAGATGCGACTTGGTCACGCCGAACGACTTCTTCGCGTCGTACTCGAAATACGCCTGGGCGTACTTGGAGGTGTGGGCGTTGATGATGTTGACGGTGTTCTTGTTCGCGCCGACCGTGCCGTCGGAGCCGAGGCCCCAGAACTTGCAGCAGACGATGTGCTCGTCGTCGGGATAGAGCGGCGCTTCGACCGGGAGCGAACGGTGCGTCACGTCGTCCACGATGCCGATGGTGAAGCCGTTCATCGGCTTCTCGGCGGCGAGGTTGCGGAAGACGGCTTCGATCTGCGCCGGGTCGGTGTCCTTCGAGGAGAGGCCGTAGCGGCCGCCGTACACGGAGAGCGCGGCGGGATGCTTCGCCGCCGCCAGCACGGACCGGACGTCCAAGTACAGCGGATCGCCGGCCGCGCCCATTTCCTTGCAGCGGTCGAGCACGGCGATGCGTTTGACCGAGGCGGGCAGCGCGGCGAGGAAGTGTTCGGCGGAGAACGGGCGGTACAGGTGGACCTGGAGGAACCCGGTCTTTCCGCCGCGTGCGTTCAGCCAGTCGACGGTCTCGCGGATGGTGCCGGAGACGGAGCCCATGGCGATCACGACGTATTCGGCGTCGGGCGCGCCGTAGTAGTCGAAGAGGCGGTACTGGCGGCCGGTCACGGACGCGATCTTGTTCATGCAGGACTGCACGATGCCGGGCAGCGCGTCGTAGAACGGGTTGTTCGCCTCGCGCACCTGGAAGAAGATGTCCGGGTTCTGCACGGTCGCGCGGAGCATCGGGTGTTCCGGGTTCAGCGCGTGGGCGCGGAATGCCTCGAGCTTCTTCATGTCGACGAGCGGCTTCAGGTCGGCGTAGTCGATGGGCTCGACCTTGCTGAGTTCATGCGAGGTGCGGAAACCGTCGAAGAAATGCAGGAACGGGATCAGGCCCTCGATCGCGGCGAGGTGCGCCACGGGCGCCAGGTCCATCACTTCCTGCGCGTTCGCGCTGGACAGCATCGCGAATCCGGTCTGGCGGCAGTTCATCACGTCCGAATGGTCGCCGAAGATCGACAGCGCGTGCGTGCCGACCGTGCGGGACGCCACGTGCAGGACGCCGGGGAGGCGTTCGCCGGAGATGCGGTGCATGACCGGGATCATGAGCATGAGGCCCTGGGACGAGGTGAAGGACGTGGAGATCGCGCCCGCCTCGAGCGAGCCGTGGATCGCGCCGATCGCGCCCGCCTCGGACTGCATTTCCACCCGCGTCACGGTCTGGCCGAACACGTTCTTGCGGCCTTTCGCCGCCCATTCGTCGGTTTTTCCCGCCATCGGGGATGACGGGGTGATCGGGTAAATGGCGGCGACTTCGGAAAACGCGTACGCGGCGTAGGCGCACGCCTCGTTGCCGTCCATCGTGACAAACTGTTTCGCGGAACTCATCGGATCGGGTCTCCTTGTTCGGTATCAGTTCAGTTCAATTTCAGATAATTTTCAGGGCGCGCGCGTGAAGCGGAAACCCGGCGGAAGCGAATCGGATCAGCCTCCGCCGGGAAACGCCGTTCGCGCGGCGGGAAGGGTCACTCGGCGACGATGCCGTCGACCTTCTTGATCTTGAGGCGGTTCACGGCGTCCTCGCGCATCTTGTACTTGAGGATCTTTCCGGCGGCGTTCATGGGGAACTCCTTCACGAAGTCGACGTAGCGCGGGACCTTGTACTTCGCCATGTGGGAGCGCACGAAGTCCTTCATCTCCTCCTCGGTCATGGTCTCGCCTTCCTTCAGGATCACGCACGCCACGATCTCCTCGCCGTACTGCTCGTCCGGGATGCCGATCACCTGCACGTCGGAGACTTTCGGGTGCGTGTAGATGAACTCCTCGATCTCCTTCGGGTAGATGTTTTCGCCGCCGCGGATGATCATGTCCTTCAGGCGGCCGGTGATGCGGTAGTTGCCTTCGGGCGTGCGGAGCGCGAGGTCGCCGGTGTGAAGCCAGCCGTCCGCGTCGATGGCGGCGGCGGTCTCGAGCGGCATCTTGTAGTAGCCCTTCATGATGTTGTAGCCGCGGGCGAGGAATTCGCCGGGGACGTTGTCCGGGAGGTCCTTTCCGGTCGCAGGGTCCACGATGCGGCATTCGATCTCAGGCATGGCGCAGCCGACCGTCTCCACGCGGACCTCCAGCGGGTCGTCGGTGCGGCTCATGGTGCAGCCGGGCGACGCCTCGGTCTGGCCGTACACGATCACGATCTCGGTCATGTTCATCTTGTTCACCACGTCCTGCATGACGGCCACCGGGCACGGCGAACCCGCCATAATGCCGGTGCGCATGTAGGAGAAATTGGTCTTCGGGAAGTCCGGGTGCTCCAGCATGGCGATGAACATCGTCGGCACGCCGTGGAAGGCGGTGATGTGCTCGCGGTGGATGCAATCGAGTCCTTTTTTCGGCGAAAACGCCGGGATCGGGCACATGCAGACGCCGTGCGTCGCGCTCGCGGTCATTGCGAGCACCATGCCGAAGCCATGGAACATCGGCAC
>JAFSZN010000064.1 GCA_017455665.1 Lentisphaeria bacterium | reverse complement strand
TGCGCCGCCTGAAGCGCGACGTGCTGACGGAGCTGCCGGACAAGACCGAGAGCCGCCTGACGAACGAAATGACGCCGGAGCAGGAAAAGGTCTATAAAGCGTATTTCGCCCAGAGCCGGAAAGAACTGGCGAACGAACTGAAAAACCGGGGATTCGACGCCAGCCGGATTAAGATTCTCGCGCTTCTGACGCGGCTCCGGCAGATCGCCTGCGACCCCGCGCTGTTCCTCGAGAATTACGACGGCGGCTCCGGCAAGCTGGACCAATTGGAGGAACTGGTCGGCGATGCGGTGGCGGGCGGCCATCGGCTGCTGATCTTCTCGCAGTTCACCTCGATGCTGCACCGCATCCGCGAGCGGTTGGCCAAGGCGGGGCACGACTGCGAATATCTGGACGGGCAGACCCCCGCCGCCGAACGCCTGCGGCTCGTCAAGGAATTCAACGCGGGAACGAAGCCAATCTTCCTGATTTCGCTGAAAGCCGGCGGCACCGGCCTGAACCTGACCGGCGCGGACATGGTGATCCACTACGACCCGTGGTGGAACCCCGCCGTCGAGGAGCAGGCCACCGACCGCGCCTATCGTATCGGGCAGATGAACAAGGTGCAGGTCGTGAAGCTGGTCACGAAGGACACCATCGAGGAAAAGATCTTCGCGCTGCAGGAACAGAAAAAAGCGCTGATCGACAAGATGATCCAACCCGGCGAAAGCTTCCTGTCGAAGCTCACCGAGGCGGAGATACGGGCGTTGTTCGAGTAAAAAACAAAACGGGGGCGCGTTATGGAAAGAATTGTTCTTCATATCGACATGGACGCGTTTTTCGCTTCTGTCGAGCAGCGCGACCATGAGGAGTATCGGGGAAAACCTGTGATCGTCGGCGGGCTGGGGCCTCGGGGCGTGGTGTCCACCGCTTCCTATGAGGCGCGGAAGTTCGGCGTCCATTCGGCGCAGGCGATGGCGATTGCGCGGCGGCTCTGCCCTAACGCGATTTTCCTGCATCCCGACCATGGCCGATACAGCGACGTGTCGCGGCAGATTTTCTCGATCCTGTCGCGTTTTTCCCCGGTCATCGAGCAGCTTTCCATCGACGAAGGGTTTCTCGACCTCACGGGCATGGAGCGGCTGATGGATAATCCACGCGTCTACGGCGAGGAAATCAAACGCGCCGTGAGGGAGGAAACAGGGCTGACCGCCTCCGTCGGCATAGCGCCGAATAAATTCCTCGCGAAGCTGGCCTCCGACCTCGAGAAACCGGACGGCCTTGTGGTCATCCGGCCGGAGGACGCGGAAAAGGTTCTCGCGCCGCTGCCGGTGAACCGCATCTTCGGCGTCGGGAAAAAGACCGAGGCACGGCTTGCCGCCCTCGGCTTCAGGACCATCGGACAGCTTGCCGCCGCCGACAGAGGAAAACTGGTTCAGGCTCTCGGTAGTCGGATGGCGGAACAGCTTCTCGCCCTCGCCCACGGTCTCGACGACCGGCCCGTGGAGCCGCGCCGCGCCGCGCAGTCTATCGGGAGGGAGGAGACCTTCGACGAGGATATCCGCTCCCGTGAGGAAGCCGAGCGCGTATTGCTTGCGCTTTCGGAGGAAGTCGGATGGAGGCTGCGGCGGAAAGGGCTTTTCGCGCGGACGATCACGTTGAAGGTTCGTCTCGGTTCTTTCGACACCTTCACCCGCCAGCAGACACTTCCCGAGCCGGTTGCCTACGACGAGGATATCTTCCGGGAAGCGCAGACACTGTTCCGGGCTTTTCCCATGCCGCCGGGGCAGGGAATCCGTTTGCTCGGCGTCTCCGCCGGGAACCTTTCGGAAGGGGGAGAGGTTTCGCTTTTCGACGACCACGAAAAGAAGGATCGGCTTTA
>JAFSZN010000063.1 GCA_017455665.1 Lentisphaeria bacterium | reverse complement strand
GTCGCTGCGGCAGATGGGCGCGCCGGAGACGTTGCCGCTGGTCATGACGAGGCAGTCAGGCATGGTCAGGTCGTCGTTGAAATTGAAAAGCAGCATCTGGACGGGCGCGTACGGCAGCATCACGCCGAGCGTGGGATTGCCAGGCGCGAGGACGTCGGGAAGCGCGCTTTCCGGGCGTTTTCTGAGCAGGATGATCGGTTTCTGGTGTCCGTCCAGGATCTCCTCCTGACCGGGCAGGACCACGCATTCGCGGCGGACCGTCTCCAGCGAATCCATCATCACGGCGAACGGTTTCATGGGACGGTGCTTGAGTTCGCGCAGACGCGCCACCGCCACGGCGTCGCGGGCGTTGCAGCACAGATGGAATCCGCCGATGCCCTTGATCGCGACGATCTTCCCCTCGAGGATCGCGCGGCGGGCGGCGGTGATGGCTTTCCCGTTGCGTTCGGGGCGCCCGATGAGGTAGACCTCCGGGCCGCAGTCGTGACAGCAGACCGGCTGGGCGTCGTAGCGGCGCGACTCCGGCGAGGTGTATTCGGTCTCGCACTGCGGACACATCGGGAAATAGCCCATGCTGGTGCGTTCGCGGTCGTACGGCATGGCGTCGAGGATGGTCAGGCGCGGTCCGCACGCGGTGCAGTTGATGAACGGGTGCAGATAACGGCGGTTCGCCGGGTCGAACAGCTCCTGTTTGCACAGGTCGCACGTGGCGATGTCCGGCGAAACGAAGATGTCGCCCGTTTCGTGTTCGCTCTCGATGATCTCGAACGACGGATACGGCGGCTCCGTGCGGACGCGCGCGTCGATTTTCAGGATCGCGGACCGGGGCGGGGCCTCGCGTTCGAGCGCGGCGCGGAAATCCTTCATCGCTTCGGGATCGCCCTGCGCGTGGATCTCCACGTAGGAACCCTTGTTCGCAACGCTGCCGGTCAGCCCGGCGCGGACGGCGATCCGGCTGACGAACGGCCGGAACCCGACGCCCTGGACGACGCCGTAAATGCGGAAGACCGTGGTGGAAACGCCCGTCGGATTCATATTAATTTCACCTCGTCGAGAAGCCGCCCGGAGACGGCGAAATGCGGGAAGTCGATGATGTTGAAATCCTGCGTCCGGGGCAGGGCGACGCGCAGACGGCTGTCGCAGACAATCGCGTCGTAACCGCCGTTCGCGACCGCTTCGATAAACGCCTCTTCGCTTTCGATGCGGAAATCGTTTTCGCGCATGAACTCCGGTTCCATGATGAACCAGGACGCGACGTCGACCCGCGAGGCGGCGTTATGTTTCAAAATCTCGTCGCGGACGGCGTTCGCCGCGAACTGCTGATGGATCACGAGCGTCTTTTTGCCTGCGAGCGAGGGCAGGGCGTCGAGAACCTGTTCCGGGATCCATGGACAGCGCACCTCGTACGGCGTGCCGAAGGTTTTTTTCAGATGCTTTGCGGCGGCGAGTCCGGCGGGCGAAACAACGATATTTTTCGCGGCGGCGGACGCGGCGCGGACGTCGTCAAGCCCAGCGCCCATGCCGTAGCATTGTACGGTTTTCCAGCCGTCTTGTTTCAGCGCGGCGGACAACAGGTTTCCGGCGTCGAGCGCGGGAAAATCCAGCGGCGACGCGCCGAGGATGCCGGCCGTGCCGGGTTCAATGTCAAGCTTTTCCGTCGCAAACGTTTTGAACAGCTCCAGCCAGGCATCGGACGCGCCCCGGTCGTAGTGACGCGTCCCGGTCGCCGGGACCGTGATCGCGGGCAGTCCGGTGCGCTTCTCCGCCATGCGTTTCAGCGCCTTGAAATCGGTCGCGATGATCGCGGGGACCGGGGTGCCGATGATAGCGGAGAATTTGAGGCCGGAGCCGTCCATGGCGGACTGGAGTTTGGCGACGAGCTTGTCGTCGCGGCCGAGGATGGCGTCCATGTCGCGGAGTCCGGCGCTGAAGACGGCGCTCCTGCGGATGAACCAGCGCGGCTCGTCGAATCCGCAGATGTTTCCGGTGCAGCCGCCGGCGTCGCAGATCACGATGAGGCCGCCGAAGTCGAAGAGCGCGGAGACGGCGCCGGACTGGTCGGGCGCGAACGGCGAAAGGTGTTTCAGCAGGCTTTTCATCGAGCGTCCTCCTTTGCCGACAGTGCATGCGCGAGTTCGCCGAAGAGCGCGGCGACTCCGGCGTACCCGAAGGGCTGGCGTTCGTCGTTCCACGGCACGCCGGGCAGCGCCGGATGATAGTACATCGCATCGCGTCCAATGACCGTGTCGCAGGCGGCATCTTTTCCGTCGTAGAACATCATGGACGGGGAGAGGTTGGAGTAGATTTTCGTATCGGGGCTGAGCGCGGCGATCTTCTTTACATAGACGAAGTTGGAACCGCCGACCGTGCCGAAGATCTCGGAGACGGCAAAGCCGTTGCGGATCAGCGACAAAGAAAGCTCGAACGGATCGGCGTTCAGCCATTCGCCCACGGCGAACGTGCGGTGTCCGAAGGTGTCGCGGAAGCCTGAGATCGCCTGTTCGGCGCGTTCGCGGTACGCGGCGTCGTCGAACTCCGCGCCGACCGCCTGACCGAGCAGACGGTACTGGTTCGCGATCTTGTCGGTCTGGTAGAGCCGGGCGAGTTCGACGGACGGGATGCCGAGGCGTTTCTGAAGGTCGGCGGCGGCGTGGCGCGCCTCCTGATTGAGCACGAGATTGAAGTTCGCCTCCGCCATCGCCTGGTATTCTTCGTAGTCGGCGCAGCGGGAGATCTCGCGGATCGCACGGACTCCGGCGGAGCGCAGAAGAGTGTACAGCTCGGTGTCGTCGCGCAGGGGCGAGAAGAACCCGAGGATGTTGACGGATGCCGGGACTTTTTCGCGCGGCTGAAGCAGGGAGTAGACCGAACGCCGCACGGAGACCATCGGCGGCAGACGTCCTTCGCGGGTCAGCGCGTACATGTAGCACGGCACGACCGGGACCCCGGCGTAGTCCGAAGCCTTCCGGCAGACGCGTTCCATGTCCGTGCCGAGCAGGGCGTCCACGCAGGTGATGCAGATCATGACCGCGGACGGGCGCACCGCGCAGGAATCGCAGACCTCCTTCACCGCCTCCGGGATGCGCGCGAGATGCCGCCCGGTCACGATGTCCGTGTCGTCCTGCATCAGGTAGAAGAACCGTTCGGCGAGGGCGGCCTCGCAGCCGAGCGCGGCGGTGTTGCGTCCGCAGCAGGCGGGGGCGACCAGCAGCATGACGGACCCGGGCACGGCGAGGCCGGCGCGTTTTACGCCGAATCCCTGCGCGCCGGGGGAGTTGAACGCCAGCGTGGCCGGGGAGCTGTAGATGAGATGGGCGGAGGAGAGCAGTTCGGGCGGGATATCGTCCCTGCCGTGCGCCGCGAGTTCGGCTGCCGTGATGGAGTACGCGTGGTTCATGCGGAAGTTTTCTCCTCGTCGAGAAGGAGCTGCGCGAGCGCGAGGAAGCGTTTGCTGACGTCGAGTTCAGGGTCGCCCTCGACGACCGTTTTGCCCATGTCCTCGTACCGGATGATGTCGTCGCTGCGCGGGATGTCCGCCACGATGGGAAGTCCGTTTGCGTCGGCGAAGGCGCGCACCTTCTCCTCCTCGCGGTCGACACTCCGGCGGTTCAGCACGATGCCGCGCACGGAGGCGTAGCCGCGGTCCTCGAAATTGTGCACGGCGCTGTTGATGTTGTTCGCCGCGTACAGCGCCATCTTTTCGCCGGAGGTCACGATCAGCACCTGCGAGGCGTACCCCTCGCGGATCGGGGCGGCGAAACCGCCGCAGACCACGTCGCCCAGCACGTCGTACAGCACCACGTCCGGTTTGTAGGTCTCAAACAATCTGAGGTCGGCGAGCAGGCTGAACGTCGTGATGATGCCGCGTCCGGCGCAGCCGAGTCCGGGGGTCGGTCCGCCGGTCTCGATGCAGAGCACACCGCCGAATCCGGTCTTCGCGATCTCCTCGATGCGTTCGGGTTCGCGGTCGTGTTCGCGCAGGAAGTTCATGACGGGGATCACGGGATCGCCGCCGAGCAGGTTGATGGTGGAGTCGGCTTTCGGGTCGCAGCCGATCTGGATCACTTTTTTACCGAGGCGCGCGAACGCCGCTGCGAGGTTGGACGTTACGGTCGATTTGCCGATGCCGCCTTTGCCGTATATCGCGAGTTTCAGCATGTTAAAACCTCCAGGGAAGGGGACGGTCGATCAGGTTCAGGGATTCTTTCCGGTAGCATCTGCCGGAGAACGCCTCGTTGGGGAGCCGGAAAAACGGGACGTCCGGCGGGCAGACCGGCGCGTACATCGGATCGGCGATCACGCCGGACGATGCGGCGAATGCTTCCGCGGCGGCGTCCTCGTCGAAGATGCGGATGTCGCCGGGCGCGAGCAGACGGTCCTCCGCCTCCAGCGGACACAGTACGCGGCAGGGGGCGCCGAGGTCGGATTCGATCGCGGCGGCGAGCGAGCCGGAGAAGACGGTTTCGCCGGGGATGGCGAGCTTTTTGACTGGTGAAGATGCGTCGCGATCCGCGCAGGGCAGGGCGCATTCGCCTGTTTTTATTGCATTCTTCAGCGCGGACGCGAGCACGGCGGGGAATTTCTTCCCGACCGGGACGCCCGCGATCCACGGCGTTCCGAAACGTTCGCGGAGGAGTTCGGCTGTGGCGAGTCCGCAGGAGGAGACGACGAGGTTGACATGCGCGGCGGACGTCCGGCGGATGTCGTCGAGCGTGCTCCCCATCGCCATGCAGGAAACGAGTTCGAAACCGGATTTCTTCAGCCAGTCGATCATGGATTCGACCGTGCCGTTGATGGAGAAATCGAGCGGGGTCGCGCCGATGATGTTCGCGGACGGCGCGTCCGTGCGCGGCAGGGCGTCCGTGCAGAACCGCGACACGACGGCTTCCAGCGCTTCGGAAGCTCCGGCGAGGTAGGAGCGCATACCGCTGGTGTGGAGTCCGAACGCCGGGATGCCGGTGCGGGATTCGATCTCGGCGGCGATGGCGGGGAAATCGGTCCCGGCGAGGAGCGGGACGGGCGCGCCGCAGAGCGCGATGAAGTGCGGCGAGAGGTCCTTTGCGGCGGACACGACGTCGCCGATGAGCTTTTCATCGTTGCCGAGGATGGCATCGGTCTCCGTGAGGGCGGAGATGTAGATCATGCTGTCACGGCGGTACCAGCGCGGTTCGTCGTGCGTGGAGTAGGTGGAATTGCAGCCGGAGGCGTCGTGGACGACGACCATGCCGCCGAGTTCGTACAGCATGGAGCAGACGCCGGAGGTGTCGGCGGCGTGGATGGAGATGATCCTGGCGGTCTGTTTCATAAGCAGCTCCTGCATCCGAGGCCCTTGTACTGGATCACGGTCTCGGTGTCCTGTTCGTGCGCTGCGGCTTCGGTCATGAGGCGCGCGAGGCGGGCGATGCCGTCGAATCCGTACATGCCGCCGCCGGAAACGATGTTCATGAAGTGCTTCGTGCCGCTGAAATACGCGGCCTTCTGCCCGATCGCCAGCACGTCGCCGGATTCGTGGACGCCCTTGCCCGCGAACCGCATCTTCACGTTCACCGTGGCGGTCAGCAGCAGGTCCGGCGCGAGTTCGCGGAGACGTTCGAACGCGGGGCGTTCCTCCTCGATCATGGCGTCGGTGTAGACGCGCGTCACGCGGAACCCGTGTTCGGCGAGGAGCGCTGCGAGTCCGACCGGACGCGGCGTGGCGGTGTAGTCGATCTCGACGGGCGTGTCCCCGATGACGGCCTTCGCCTGTTCGAGCGCGCGGATTGCATTTTGTTTCGCGCTGGTCCAGTCGGGCGCGGCGATCCCGAGCGCATCGGCGAGCCGCGCCAGGTTGCGTTCGATCTCGTCGAGATCGTAGGAGAGCGGCAGATAGAGGTGTTTGCGCCCGAGGCGTTTTTCGAGCGCGTCGCCGGACGCCGCAGCCGTCGGCAGGTAGGTGATGTTCAGCGCGCTTTTCGCCATGCGCATGTATTCGTCGTAAGATTTGCACAGCGTGATGTCGCGGAGTTCGCGTCCGGCGGCGCGGATCAGCCGCACCAGCTCGCTGGACTCGTCGGTCGGACGGTCGTTGCCGATGAGGTTCACGGCGTTTTTGTCGGCGGGGCAGGGCATGAACGGCGCGTAGAGCTGACGGCGCATGAGCTGGTCGGGGGTGAGGCCGCTTTTCCGCATGGTCGGGTTCATGTAGCAGTCGATGAAGTCGATGTCCGGGAACATCGCGCGGAGTTCGTCCAGCATGACCTCGAAATCGCATCCGGCGAAGAGGTGGACGCAGCTGATGAAGAGCAGGAGCGAGCGCGGCTTTTTCGGGAGCTTGCGGATGATCTCCGCCGTGCCGTCCACGATGTTGCGTTCCAGCGAGCCGTCGAACAGGTCGTTTTTGTCCACGGAGATCCACGACATGCGGTCCATGGCGACCATTTCGGCGGCGGTCAGGATCACGCCGCGGAGGCAGCCCTGCGCGCAGGCGAACACCTGGTGCGACTCGGGGATCAGCATGCCCGTGTGGACGATATTCCACGGTCCGCGGGCGGGCGCGTTGTATTCGAGGCCGGAGACGAACGGGACGGGGAACTCGGCGTCGCGGATCGCGACTTCCGCCCCGGTCATGTCGTCTGCGCCGTTCAGTTTTTTCAGCATGAAGCGTCTCCTTTCCGGGCGGCGGCGAGCACGGCGTCCGCGAGCGTGCGGTACTGCGCCGCCATCGGACTCTCCGGGAATGCGTGCACGACGGTCTTCCCGAGCTGTTCGGCCTGCTGGACGGTTTCGCTCCTGTCGAGCGCGCCGACCACGGCGGAACCGAAATCCGCCGCGAGTTTCGCGGCCTTCGCGTCCTCGTCCGGCGCGTTCCTGCGGTTCAGCACGAATCCGCCGAGCGAAGCGTAGCCACGCCCCCGGAAATTCTTCACCGCCATGGCGATGTTCGCGGCGGCGTAGACGGACATGGTCTCGCCGGAGGTGAGGATGAATACGCGGTCGGCGTAGCCTTTGCGCATCGGCATGGAGAATCCGCCGCAGACCACGTCGCCCAGCACGTCGTACAGCACCACGTCCGGCTTGTACACGTCGTACGCGCCCTTCTCCTGGAGCTTTTCGAGGGCGGTGATGATGCCGCGTCCGGCGCAGCCGAGCCCGGGCGTCGGGCCGCCCGCCTCCACGCAGATCACGCCGCCGTCGCCCTCGCGGACCATTTCGCCGAGCGTGAAATCGTTGTTGCGCTCGCGGACGAGGTCGAGGATGGAACGCATGCGCGCGCCGCCGTGCAGGGACGCGGTTGAATCCGCCTTCGGGTCGCAGCCGATCTGCATGACTTTGAGGCCGTTCGCGGCAAACGCCGAGGCGAGGTTCGATACGGTCGTGGATTTCCCGATGCCGCCTTTTCCGTAGAATGCGAGTTTCAGCATGACGTTTCTCCGTAATCCCCGCGGCTCACCTTGATCGTGTAGCCGATCTTCCGCAGGCGCGCCTGCAGATCCGACGTGGTGATGTGCGTGTCCACGTCGACCGCGGTCTTGTTGTTGTAAAGCATGTATTTCGCACGGACCTGTTCCGGCGACAGGTTCGGCATGATGACGTTCGCTCCGGCGAGCACGCCCTTTTCGCGTCCGGCCGGGTCCATGGTGCCGAGCGCGGTCGTGGCGGGCAGCAGCACGTCCGGGTGCAGGATGCGGCACAGGCTGAGCAGGAACAGCGTGAGGTCCACGCTCCCGGCTGGCTCGTCCCTGAACGGCGTGTCGCAGTGGGGGATGAACGGGCCGATGCCGATCATGGCGGGGCGGAACTCCGTGATGAACTCCATGTCCTTCGCGAGCGTGTCCGGCGTCTGGTACGGCGAACCGACCATGAAGCCGCATCCGGTCTGGAATCCGATCTCCTTCAGGTCGCGCAAGCAGCGCATGCGGCGTGCCCAGCTCTGAACCGGCGTGTGGAGTTTCGCGTAGTGCTCCGGATCGGCGGTCTCGTGCCGCAGGAGATAACGGTCCGCGCCCGCGTCGAACAGCTGTTGATATTCGTCGCGTTCCAGCTCGCCGACGGACAGCGTCACGGCGCAGTCCGGGTGATTCGTCTTGAGCGTGCGGACCAGCGCGACGAGGCGCTTCGGCGACCAGGACGCGTCCTCGCCGCTCTGAAGCACGAACGTGCGGAAACCGTATTCGTATCCGGCGTCGCAGCATTCGACGATCTCCGTCTCGGTCAGACGGTACCGTTCGCATTTGAGGTTGGATTTGCGGATGCCGCAGTAAAGGCAGTCGTTGCGGCAGACGTTCGAAAACTCCACGATGCCGCGCACGAAGACGTTGTGCCCGAACCGGGCGTCCGCGAGCCCGCGGGCGATCCCGGCGGCGTATGCGCGGTCGGAGTCGTCCCACGTGGAGAGCAGCGCCGTCCACTCCTCGTGAGGGAGGCGTTTCTCCGCGTTCAGGCGGTCGATCCTGAGCTCGTTCTGTCGTTTCTGTGCGTTCATGCGCGTTTCCTGCGGTTTCCG
>JAFSZN010000062.1 GCA_017455665.1 Lentisphaeria bacterium | reverse complement strand
GCCGAGAACGGCCGTCCGAACCCGAACTACACGATGAAGGACTGGTGCCTCTTCTCCACGAAGGACATGAAGACCTGGACGGAATGGCCCGCCCCGATCCCCGTTTCCGACTTCAAGTGGGACACCACGCACACCGCCTACGCCGCGCAGATGATCGCGCGCAACGGCAAGTACTACCTCTACACCAGCACCAACGGCGCGGGCATCGGCGTGGCCGTCGCGGACAAGCCGGAAGGCCCCTACAAGGACGCCATCGGCAAGCAGCTCGTGAAGCCGGAAGACTGCTTCGCCACCCAGCACTCCTGGGCGTGCATCGACCCGACCGTCCTGATCGACGACGACGGCCAGGCGTACCTCATCTGGGGTAACGGCCACTGCTACTACGCCAAGCTCAAGGAAAACATGATCGAGCTCGACGGCCCGGTGAAAAGCCTCGACGTCGACTGGAAGCAGTACCGCTTCACGGAAGGCCCCTGGATCCACAAGTACAACGGCAAATACTACCTCACCTACGCCTCCGGGTTCATGCCCGAGCGCATCGCTTACGCCATGGCGGACAGCATCGACGGCCATTTCGAGGCGAAGGGCATCCTCTGCGAGGGCAACAAGAACACCAGCACCAACCACCCCGGCATCGCGCAGTTCAACGGCCAGTGGTATTTCTTCTACCACGACGGCACGCTCCCCGGCGGCGGCAGCTACAACCGCTCCGTCTGCATCGACAAGCTCGAGTACAACGCAGACGGCACCATGAAGCCCATCATGATGACCAAGGAAGGCATCTTCGGCGGCGCGGCTGACGCGCCCTCCGCGAAGGAAGGCACCATGACCGACCCGGTCGACGTCAAGACCACCGGCAATCCGCTCTTCAAGGACGTCTGGACCGCCGACCCCGCCGCGCTCGTCGTCGGCGACACGCTGTACCTCTACGCCGGACACGACGACGCCCACGGACGCGAGATGTTCACGATCAAGGCGTGGCGCGCCTACTCCACCAAGGACCTCGTGAACTGGAAGTCCTACGGCGACGTGCTCACCTCCACCGATTTCCCGTACGGCCAGAAGAACACCTGCTGGGCCGCGCAGGTCGTGAAGAAGGGCGACACCTACTACTGGTACGTCACCATCCGCAACGACAAGTACGGCGGACAGTCCATCAACGTGGCAACCTCCGACAACCCGATCGGCCCCTGGAAGACCTACGAAAAGCCCGTGGTCACCGACAACCTGACCAGCGGCTTCATGGGCTGGAACGACATCGACCCGACGTGCCTCATCGACGACGACGGCACCGCCTGGCTCTGCTGGGGCAACGGCAACTGCTATCTCGCCAAGCTGAAAGACAACATGCTTGAGCTCGACGGCGAGATCACCGACCTGAAGATGCAGAGCTACGAGGAAGGCCCCTGGCTCTACAAGCGCAACGGCCTCTACTACTGCATCTACGCGTCCCGCACCTACGGCGACGAGGCGAACCACAAGAACCCGCAGGGCAACGAGGTCATCGCCTACGCCACCGCCGAAAAGATCACCGGACCGTGGACCTACCGCGGACAAGTCACAGGCTCCGCGCGCAACAGCTTCACCATCCATCCCGCCGTGGTCGATTTCAAGGGACGCACGTTCCTCTTCTACCACAACGCCGCGCTCACCATCAACGGCGAAGGCGGCGCGCTCGGACGCCGCGCGGTCTGCGTCGACGAGATGTTCTTCAACGAAGACGGCACGATCAAGCCCGTCCGCCAGACCGAAGAAGGCATCCGGGAACCGGTCAAATAAATCGGGTTTGAACTCGGTTCCGCGCGAAACAGCGCAATCATCCAGCCGCCCCGCCGGTCAAACGGTCGGGCGGCTTTTTCATTCCCGGGATTCTCCCCCGGCTGGATCATTCGCCAAAAACGAGGCAAGTTGAGCGCTGCGGACCGCCACGTGTTTCGGCAGGGCAAGGCGCCGCGCATAACGGGACCGCCCCGGCGCTGCCGCCTCACGCGCCGCAATCTTTTTTTTCGCACTTTTTTCCGGTTTCTGTTTGCATTTTCCGGAACTGAGGTGTATATTAAATCTCATGCAAGGAATTGCGGGGGCGTAGCTCAACTGGTTAGAGTGCCACCCTGTCACGGTGGATGTTGCGGGTTCGAATCCCGTCGCTCTCGCCATTTTTGTACCTGCACAGTACAAAATGGCGTTTTTTTATGTCTTGAATCCGTGCCGTCGCGAAGCACGGCACAACAGCTATGGCGGACTTATCCTCCGGGGGGCGCATGGAAAAGATCCTTCAACATTTCATCGGCTATCTGACAGCCGAACGCGGCCTCGCCCGGAATTCCACGTCCGCCTATTCCTCCGACCTCGAAGACTACGTCCACTGGCTCCGCGCGCAGGGCATCGAATCGTTCGACGCCGCCGGACGCGACGCCATCATCGACTACCTCGAATACTGCCGCGACGAACGCGCGCTGGAGACGGTCAGCATCGCGCGGCGCCTGGTCGCGATCAAGATCCTGTACCGGTACCTTTTCCGCGAACGCCTGATCGCGGCGGACGTGACGGACGTGATGGACTCGCCGAAATTCTGGCGCATCCTGCCGGATTTCCTGAGCGTGGCAGAGGTCGACGCCCTGCTTGACGCGTTCCCTGCCCGGGCGCAGGACCCGCTCACCATCCGCAACCGCTGCATCCTGGAGCTGCTGTACTCCTGCGGCCTCCGCGTCAGCGAGTGCGTGAACCTCCGGTTCGGCGCGGTCCGGTTCGACGAACGCACCATCCGCGTGCTCGGCAAAGGCTCGAAGGAACGCATCGTGCCGATGGGCGACGCGGCGATCCATCAGCTGAAACGCTACCTCGAAAAAGCGCGTCCCGAGCTCGCCGGAGACGGCGGCGCGCCTCAGCTTTTCCTGTCCAACCACGGAAAGAAGCTCGACCGCGAACGCGTCTGGATGATCGTGAAAGAAGCGGCGCGCCTCGCCGGGATCACGAAGAACATCCATCCGCACACGCTGCGGCATTCCTTCGCGAGCCATCTGCTCGAAAACGGCGCGGACCTGCGCGTGATCCAGGAGATGCTCGGGCACGCCGACATCAGCACCACGCAGATCTACACGCACGTCGACGAAAACCGTCTGCTCGGCGTATTCAACAAATTCCACCCGAGAGCCTGACCGCCCATGAACCTGAAAGAATACCTCAATACCCCCATCCGCCGCATGATCGCGCGCAATATCGCGCTGGCGCTCGTCGTCGGCATCTGCCTGCTCTTCGTCATGCTGCACGACTCCCGCCGTATGTACGGCGAGACCGTCATGTTCTCCACGATGAGCACGATGGGCTCGGTCACGCTGAGCCACAAGGAGAAGATCGTGGTGAAGAACGCGCTGGCGGCGGCGCACGAGGCGATCCGCGAGGTGGAGAAGACATGCAACATCTTCGACCCGGAGAGCGAGCTTTCCCGGCTCAACGCGACCGCCGCGGACGAACCCTTCGCGTGCGGCGACCTGCTGTGGGACGTGCTCACGCAGGCGCGGGCGTTTTACCGCGATTCCGGCGGCGCGTTCGACGTGACGATCGACCCGCTGATGAAGCTGTGGGGATTCCACAGCAAACGCGAGACGCTGCCGTCCGAAGCGGAGATCGCGGAGGCGAAGCACCTCACCGGGCTGGACAAGGTCGTGTTCGACGACGAAAAGCGCACCGTGAAGTTCCCCGTGCCGGGCATGTCGGTCAACCTCGGCGGCATCGCCAAGGGCTACGCGCTCGACCGCGCCGCCGATGCCGTCCGCAAGCTCGGCGTGAAGACCGGCTGGATCGAGATCGGCGGGAACATCCTGGCGCTGCCGAAGAAATCCGGCGGCGGCAAGTACGCGGCGGGCATCCGGAACCCGTTCCATAAGGACGACCTGCTCGGGAAGACCACGCTCGGCGACGCCGCGATCAGCACCAGCGGCAACTACGAACGCTACGTGGTCATCGACGGCAGGCAGTACACGCACATCATCGACCCCGCGACCGGTCTGCCGGTGTCGGGCATGGACTCCGTGACCGTGATCGCGCCGTCAGGCGTCGCCAGCGACGCCATTTCCACCTCGATCTTCATCGCGGGACCGGACGCCGTGGCGGGCTGGACGAAGAAGTTCCCCGGACTGCGCGTGCTGATCGTCCGGGGCCCGGCGGACAAGCCGGAAGTGCTGAAATACGGCAAGGGCTGGGGCGACATCCCGTTGAACCTGCCGCCGCAGTGATCCCGCTCAGACGGAATCCGCCGGATTCTCCTCAAAACGATTTATCGTGACGGATACGCAAGCCTGCGGCGGAGGCTTCTTTTCGTCCGGACGAACCGCATGAGCATGGCGAGATACTGGAAGATCACGCGTCCGGAGAGCTTGCTTTCGCCGTGTTTGCGCATGGCGAACGTGATGGGATGTTCCGTGACCTCGTCGCGTCCGGTGAGGGAGAGCAGAAACGCGAGCTCGAGCATGATCTTGAAGCCTTCGGGCGAGAGGCAGGATTTCACGCGGTCGAAGGCGTCGCGGCGGATCGCGAAGAAGCCGGACATCGGGTCTTTCAGCGAGATCCCGAGCATGAGGCGCGCAGCAAACGCCGCGCCGTCGCTGCACATCACGCGGAAAAGATTCCATTTTTCGGTGAAGCCGCCGCCGGGCACATGCCGGGAGCCGATCACCATGGTCAGCTCCGGATCGCGGTCGAATTCCGCAAGCAGCCCGGGGAGGTCCTCCGGCCTGTGCTGGCCGTCGGCGTCCATGCAGACGAGGATGTCGCCGTTCGCCTTCGAGAACCCGTGCACCACGCTGGGGGCGAGCCCGCGGACGCCGGGGTTCTGTTCCACGCGGACGGGCGTCTTGATCGTTTTGGCGGTTTCGAGCGCGGCGGTCTCCGTGCCGTCGGGGGAATGGTCGTCGGCGACAATGACCTCAAGTCCGGGCAACGCAAGCGCGTCAAGGGCGCGGAGCATCGGGGCAATGCTGTCTTTCTCCCGGAATGTGGGGAGAATCACGGAAACGGAGGACATTCAGGCGCCAACAGGAAGGAACCGGAGCAGGACAGTCCGCCTCAGCCTTCGGCGAGGTAGGCTTCGTGCATTTGGAAGATCTTTTGGATCGACGCCTGGCACGTCGGAACATCTTCCGCCTTGGCGGCGGCGTTCAGTTCCTTTGCCAGCGCGAAGAGGTCCATGGCGCCCATGTTCTCGCAGTACCCGAACATGGTGTGGGTGATGATCCTGAGTTTTTGGAAATCGGAGTCGACGCCGGGCTCCTGCAGGTCGACGCAGGATTTGTCGAATTCCTTGATGAAAGCATCGTAGAATTCCTGGATCTCGTCGTCTTCGAGCTCAAGAAGCTCCTTCAAATGGGCAGCGATATCAGCTTTCATGATTCTGTCCTCTTATTGAATACGAATTTCGTTTCGTTTAATCCGCAGTTGGTCTCGTACGACACATATTGCGTGATCGCCTTGATGATCTGGATACCGCGTCCGCTGGTGGCGAAGAGGTTTTCCTCCTCGGGCTTCTTTTCCTCCGGGTTCTCCGGGGTAAAAAGCTGGGGATCGTTGGTCTCGCGGGTCCCGGTGATGTCCCACTTGCCGCCGCGCTCCGCGCCCTGCAGGACCAGGTCGCCGTTCTCCATGCCGATGCTGGCGTAGATGAGGTCGGGCGCTTTTTTCTTGTCGTGGTTGCCGTGGATGACGACGTTGTTGAGGTATTCGTGAACGAGGAGATCGACCTCCGTGCTCTGGCGGATGTCGTCGGTGACGGCGGAGAACTCACGCGCGAGCTTGTCGACCTCAGGAAGCGTGGCGGGGATGACGCGTTCCAGGAAACCCTTGCGCGCGGACCGTTTCTGGAACGCGACGATGGTGAAGTCGTCGGGCGCCTTGTCGAAGCCCATCTTCGCCATCATGCCCTTGATGCGGTACGGCAGGGCGACGACGTTCGGGTTGTCGAGCTGGCACTGGATGATGGAGTGGAGATCCTCCTCGTCCATGGTCTGGCCGTCCTCGTTCGTCATGTCAAGCACGCCGTCGGTCATGGCGACGAAGATGGTATCCTCGTCGAAATCGCAGTCATAGTTTTCGGATTCGGGGAATTCGGCGTCGGCCATCCAGCCGAGGGGCATGCTGCCCTTGTTCGTGTCGCTGACGGTCACGGTCTTTTTGCCCGGCGAGGCGAAGATCATGCCGGGATGCCCGGAGGAATGCAGGGAGATGTGGTTGTTCTTGAAGTCGATGATGGCGGCGAGCGCGGTCATGTAGTTCTTGCTCTGAAGGTCCTCGCAGAAGAACTTGTTGAGGCGCGCCATCAGCTCGTGGATCTTGATGTCGTTGTCGCGCAGGGTCATTTTCAGCCAGGACTGGACCGCCGCCATGTAGAGTGCGGCGGAGAGGCCGTGCCCGGAGATGTCGCCGATGAAGAACAGATATTTGGAGTCGCCGAACGGGATGATCTCATAAAGGTCGCCGGAAACATGCATGTACGGGACATAGATCGAGGAGAACAGCACGTCGTCGTTGCAGATGCACCAGCTCGGAAGCAGGACTTTCTGCAGTTCGCCGGCGAGCGCGCGCTCTTCCTCGAGCTGGTCGCTGTACTTGTGCGCCATGAGCTTCTGGCGGTAGGTCGTGACGACCTCGGTGATCTTCTGGATCAGTGTCTTCTTGCCGACCGCCTTGTTCAGGTAGTAGGTGTTGGCGTCCCAGGTGATCTGATTGAGCATGGTCATGTTCTTGTCCTCGACCATGCTGGTGAGGAAGATGATGGGGCGTTCGGGGTCGGTGGCGCGGATGAGCTTGCGGAGCTCGAATCCGTCGATGCCGGGCATGATCACGTCGAGCAGGAGGATGTCGAAATACTGTTCCTTGAACTTCTGGAGGGCGTCGACAGCGTTTGTGCAGGTCACGAGTTCGAAGCCACCGCCTTTCAGGCAGCCGCGAATGATCATCAGGTTCGCCTCAACATCATCTACTGCCAGGACTTTGATCACATCGCTCATATATAACTCCGGGAAAATTCAGCGCGAAGGCTGTTTGTGTTCAGAGGAAATCCAAATGAATAGAATTTGCCATAATATATACTGTGAACCGCCAGCTTTCAAACGTTTTTTTCCAAAAAAACGCCTTTTTCGCGCATTTTTACAAAATGAAGTTGAATTGAGGCTGTTTTTGAATATATTAATGTCAGGCTTCTTCCGTTTCTATCGTCTTTTTTCAACCGCGTTTTTTCAGCTATGCCCCGCATTCGTTTCGTCAACCAGTACGCCGGGATCATCGGCGGCATCGAACACTACATGGAACGCACCGCGCAGCTTCTGCGGCGGAACGGATTCGCTGTCGATTGCTGTTATGCGGAGAAAACGCAGGATTCCGAACGCTTCCTCGCGGCATTCGATCACGCGGAGTCAATAGACGAGGCGATCGGGCGCAACGGAAACGAATACGACCTCACGGTCCTGCACAAAGTCCGGGACGCCGCGGCGGTGCGCGCGTTCCGGGATTCCGGCAAAACGGCGGTCTTCATCCACGATCACGAATACTACTGTCCGCGCCGGGCGTATTACTATCCGGTCACGCGGAAAAACTGTTCCCGCGCCTACAGCGAGCTTGTCTGCGGATGCTGCGCGATGCTGAGGCGGCCCGCGCCGGACAACACGTTCCGCGCCAATTTCGGCGGATTCGCCGTGCTCTGGCGGGAGATCCGTGCATGCGACGAGTTCATCGTGCTGTCCGGATTCATGCGGAGCATTTTAATCCGGCAGGGCATCCCGGCAGAGAAGATCACGCTGATCCCGCCCGCGATCACGATCCCGGACGAGGTTTCCCCCGCCGAAACGGACGGCGTACCGCACATTCTGGCGATCGGACAGCTTATCCGGGGCAAAGGCGTCGACCAGCTCCTGGCAGCCATGCACAAGGTGAAGACGCCCTGTGTGCTGGACGTGGTCGGGACCGGCAACGATGAAGCATTTCTGAAACAGCTGGCGAAACCGCTCGGAAACAAGATCGTATTCCACGGCTATTCGCCGACCCCGGACGATGCGTTCCGCGGCATCCGCGCGGCCGTGCTGCCCTGGCGCTGGCAGGAACCGTTCGGGCTGGTCGGACCCGAGGCGCTCGCGCACGGCGTCCCGCTCGCCGGATTCGACGTCGGCGCGATCCGCGAGTATCTCATCGACGGCGAGACCGGCGTGCTTGTCCCGCCCGGAGACACGGACGCGCTGGCGCAGGCGATCGACCGTCTGCTGAATTCGCCTCGCGAGGCGCACGACATGGGACTCCGCGGCCGCGAGCTCGTTTCCTCCCGCTTCACGGACGATGCCCTGCTGCGCGGCTGGCAGGCGCTTCTGAACTCAAAAACAAATAACTGAAACGTTTTTTCGAACCATGAACATGACAATCCGACAAATTGAACTCACATACAGTCCGGAAAGGAGCGCATCATGAGAATCCTCGTCAGCTGCGTCCCGTTCGACCACGGACGGTCCGGCATCTCCGTCTACATGCGCAACACGGTGGCGGCGCTTGCCGCGGCAGGCCATGAACTGACGCTGGTCGTGGAACAGGAGGCCGCCGATGTCCCGGAATTCGCGCCGTATCCGAAGATCGTCGCGCCCGGCTGGATCCGCCGTCCCGTCCTGAGCATGCTGTGGCATCTCCTTTTCCTGCCGTTCCGGATCGGCAAACGCAAATACGACCTCTTCTTCATCGCCGCCGCGAACCGGCGCGCGGTGCTGTTCCGCCCCGTCCCGACAGTCGCCATCGTGCACGACCTGGCGGCGCACCGGATGAGGGAGAAATACGACAAATTCCGCACGCTCTACCAGACGGGCATCCTGCCGTTCTTCACGAAGCGGGCGGAATTCCCCGTGGCGATCAGCGAGTCGACGGCGAAGGACATGGTGGAGTTCATGGGGCTGCCGCGCGAACGCATCACGGTGAGCTGGAACGGGCTGTCGTTGCCGAACGTGAAGCCGGCGGGCGGCTGGATGAAGCGCTACGGACTGGAGCCCGGCGAATATCTGCTGTACATCTCGCGCCTGGAACACCCCGCGAAAAACCAGTACCGCCTGATCGAAGCCTACGAAAAACTTCCGGCGGAGATCACCGGCCGTTACAAGCTCGTGCTCTGCGGCGCGGACTGGCACGGCGCCGACGTCATCCACGCCCGCGCGGAGGAGTCGCCCCTGCGGGACCGGATCGTGCTGACCGGGTTCATCGCGAACGAAGACGTGGAGGAGGCGTACCGCGGATCGGCGGCGTACGTGTTCCCGTCGCTGTTCGAGGGGTTCGGGCTGTCGCTGATCGAGGCGATGCACTACGGCGTGCCGTGCGCCTGCTCGGAAACGTCGTCTCTCGGCGAGATCGGAAAGGACGCGGCGCTGCTCTTCGACCCCGAGGACCCGGACGCGATCGCGGACGCCCTGGCGCGTCTGCTCGGAAACCCGGAGCTCCGCGCCGAACTGAAGGACGCCGGACTCCGCCGCGCCGCAGAATTCACCTGGGCAAAACACGTCGAAAGGATCATCCATGCAGTCGAATCCTCCCGTTCCTGAAGAAAAGCCGCGCCCGGTCGTGCTCGGGATGCATTTCGACGCGGTGACCGTGCCGCAGGCGCTCGACCGCTTTTTCGAGCTCGCCGCCATGCCGCCGGGACCGCGCGGATGCCGCATCGCCGCGACCGTGAACGTCGACTTCATCGTGAACACCTACTGCGCCACGAAAAGCACGCCTCGCAATCCGCCTCTTGCGCGCGTCCTGCGCCGCGCCGAGCTCGTCATCGCCGACGGCATGCCGCTGGTCTGGCTCAGCCGCCTGATCGGCACGCCGCTGCCGGAACGCGTGACCGGGGCGGACCTGGTGCCGCTGATCGCCGAACGGGCGGCGCGCGACCATGTGAAGCTGTATTTCCTCGGCGGGAAGGAAGAGTACACCCGAAGCGCGGCGGAGATCCTGACGAAACGCTACCCCGGACTGGAGATCGCCGGGATCAACACGCCGTTCGTGAAGCTGGACGACCCGGACGCCGAAAAACTTGATCTCGAGATCTGCCGGAAGATCAACGAGTCCGGGGCGTCCATCCTGCTCGTCGGATTCGGCAACCCGAAACAGGAGATCTGGGCGGAACGCAACCGCGCCAACCTGAAATGCGGCATTGCGGTCGGCATCGGCGGCACGTTCAATTTCATCGCGGGCGCGGTCAAGCGCGCCCCGGACTGGATGCGGCATACCGGAACGGAATGGATCTTCCGCATCATCCAGGAGCCGGGCCGCCTGTGGAAACGCTATGGATTCGGACTGCTGGTGTTCAACACCCTCGCGCTTTTCGCATTCCTGAACCGGCCGCGCAAAGGCGGCGCAACCGTGACTGCGAGCCCGGACAAGCCCGGAGAGCTTACGGCGGCCGGACGCGGACGCTTCTCGCCGGAAGCGCTCCAGACGATTCTGGACGCATACGCCACGACGGACGCCCCGGTCAGGATCGAAGGCCTCAGCGGATGCCAGCGCCGCCAGCTCCGGGCGCACCGGATGATCGACCTGATCGCAACGGAGAACCGACATGATTGACCGCAAACAAATCGTTGCGCCGCTGAAAAAGGACTGGAAATGCACCGCGATCTTCGCAGTCGCGTTCGTGTTCGCCTGCTGGCAGTCCGCGTATCAGATCCGCTCCGAATGGGGCGGCGCGGCGGCGCTGCTGATTCTGCTTGCATGCCTGCTCCACCAGGCGCTGAACGTCTCTGCGGGCACGCTCAAAAAAGGCGGATTCCCGTGGAACAAGATCCTCGCGTGGCCGCCCGTCCTGATCGCGCTCGGGCTGCTTTTCCTGCCGTGGTCGAACCCGGACGCGCCGGGATTCAAGTTCGGCGCATGGTTCTTCCTGGCGCTCGGCGCGGTCTGCTTCTTCTGCGGCGTCCGGGCGATGCTGTACGGCGCCGTGCCGCTGCTCGGATGCTTTCTCGCTGTGCCGTTCCGCGAATCCATCGTGCTGTACCTGAGCTACCCGTTCCGCATGGTCTCGACCGTACTTTCGGTCGGGTTCCTCCAGCTCTTCGGGATGCACATCGAAAACGACAACACGACGATCCGGATCGAGGGGCTGGACATCGCCATCACGGACGCGTGCAGCGGCATCCAGCAGTTCGAGGCGATGATCCTGGTGGCGTTCTGGCTGGTGATGATCTGGAAACGTCCGTTCGTCTGGCGCTGCGTCCATTACCTGTTCCTGATCCCGTCCATCATCGTGGCAAACGCCGTCCGCATCGTCCTGACCATCGTCCTCTACAGGACCGTCGGCGAGGTCGTGCTGAACAACACCTGGCACGAGGGGCTCGGCTACGCGCAGGTCGTCCTCACGGTCGCACTGTTCTTCCTCGTGGGATGCCTCCTGCCGGAAGACGAAGTGAAAGCGCCGTCCGGCAAACCGAAAGAGAGCGGAAAGGACGGCGCGAAACAGCACGCCGGAAAAGGAGGCAAAAAGCATGGGAAAGCCTGAAAAAGACGCATCGGAACGGGGACCCGCATCGGAGACCGTCTCCGCACCTTCCCTGCCCTGGAATCGCCTTGCAGGAGCCTTCCTTGCCGGAATCCCGTTCTGGTGCACCCTGCCATACACGGTTCATTCATGGAAGTCTTCTCCGATGGACCGCATGAACTGGATCTTCTTCCTCGCGTTTCTGCTGGTCGCCGCATGCGGCATGCCCGCTGTCATGGATTCCGCGAAACAACGCAAATATGACTGGTACGCGCTCCTGGCAACGGCGGCAACGGCGGTCCTGTACGCCGCCGGGATCGTGAAGCAGATCTACATGGTCCGGATCATCGCCGGGACTTGGTTCTGGTGGACGGGCGTATGGTTTTTCTGCGGATGGAAAGCCGCCTGGACGACGATCCCGGCGTTCGGGGCGCTTTCGCTTGGATGCACAAGCACGACGTTCCTGATATGCCGGCATCTGCTGATTCAGCCGCAGACGGCGCTGTTCCTGAAACTCGGAGCGGCGGTCCTGTGCGCGGCGGCATGCGCCGTCCTTCTGCTCACCGACTACGTCATGAAACGCGAAGTCTTCTGGTTCCTGCTGGCGGCGGGGGCGATTCTGACCGGGACGCTGACCTCGCGCGGAACGGGAAAGACCGCGGCAGCGTTCCGGCCGGACTTCAGTGCGCCCGTGGAGGGGTTCACGACAACGGAGACCGACCTGACGGAAGACACCATGCGGTTTTTCGAGGGAGCCACGGTACATCAGTACGTCATCGCCGACGGCGTTTTCCGCGCCAGCGTCCTGGATGTAAAATGCGGCGACGACATCCACAAGATCCATCCCGCGAGCCATTGCCTCCGTTCCGGCGGCGCGGAAATCCTCTCCGAATCGGTCGTCATGCACCCCCTGCCGGACGGGCGCAGCCTGCCCGTGACCGAGATCCGGTCCAAAGTCCGGGGAACGCCGGTCCTCACGTTCGTGTGGTACACCGGACCGGAGGAGACGATCGGGAGCTTCTACACGTTCCGCCGCAAATGGTCCGCATCAAAACAATGGCACTCCTACCAGATCGTGACGGAAGTCTATGACGGCAACGAGGACGCCGCCCGGAAATTCCTGCTGAACCTCCTGTCGAAGTATTAAAAAACACCCGGAATCAAAGGTACAAATATCCCGTGCCATTTACGCTTTCGGGGACAGAAAACAAAGGAGCGGATCGATCCCGGCTCAGAAGAACATCCACTCGTAGAACTGCACGAAACCGTTCGTGGCGCCGGCGACGGGCGACGGCGTGTAGGTGAAGACGAGGCGGCGACCCGGGACCTTCTTTTCCAGCTCTTCACCGTACGCGTCGGTCACGGCGGGCCGGATGATGACGGTGTAGACGCCGGACGAATCCCAGCGCACATAGTTGTTGATTTTCTGCAGCACAGTGGAATCCGAGAGGTTTTCGGAGAGCGGGACGCGGTCGACCGAATGGAACTCCGCGATCGCCTGATGAAGGTCTTCCAGTTCGTCTTCCTCCAGGTCGCATGCGAGGACAAGCCAGTCGTCGGTCACGCCGAAGATGTCCGGATTGCCGTCGATGGTGACGCCGGCGTCCGCGGGCGGGATCAGGCGGATATAGGAGAGGCGGCCGTCCTGGTCGATGGGGAAAAGCTCGGTCAGTCCGGGGATGTAGGCGAATTCGTTGCGGTCGGTGATCGCGCCGTTGCGCGGCAGCGGGGACATGCCCGCCTGATAGTATTCGTCCGCTTCCCAGCTGTTGGTGTCGGATGGAGATTCGTCCGTGTCGATGTAGTCGGTGATGATGTAGTTGAGGTCTTCCAGCAGGTCGGTGAAGTCGTTTTCCTCGTCGACGAAGTTCTGGAACTGGCGGAGCGCCTGCTGGAATTCCGAACCGCGCAGGTTCACCGGACCGGCGGCGTCCTTGATCGTGAAGACGACCGGGGTGCCGTAGTAGTCCATGTAATGCGGCACGGCGTCCGGGAGATAGCGGTCGGTGTCGTATTCGCTGTAGTTGTCGACGTTGATCTGCTGCGGATTGCCGTAGAGCTGGCGGTCGGCGGAGATCAGGAACTGGATGCGCTGCGCCATGCCTTCCAGCACGTAGTAGCTGCGCTGAAGCTGGATGAACGGCATGACGGTGAACGACGTGGTCTTGGAGATGGACATCACCATGAGCGCCAGAAGGGAGCCGGTGGCGATCAGAAGCAGCACGGAGATCAGGGCGATGCCGGATTCTCCGCGGCGGAGGATGCGTTTTGCAAGAGTACGGTTCATCATTCGTCCACCTCATGAACTGCGCCGTAGACGCTGTTGCCGCCGGACGCGGCGGTCCTGCGGAGCCACTGTTCGGTCGTGCCGTTCTTCCATTCCACGGTCATCTGCACGGCAAGCGGGATGAAGTCGTAGTTTTCGCGGTCCCATTCCTCGACCCAGATCACCGTGCTGTCCTGCTGACCGGCGTAGAGGAACTCCACGCGGTCGACGTCCGTGGCGAGGACTTCGCGGTCGTAGGGGAATTCGTCGTCATCGTCGTCGTACCACGGCAGACGCGGGAACTTGCTGTATTCCGCCACGAGCTCATCCGTCTTGTCGTCCACGTAGACGCGCATGAAGAACAGGTTGCCGCCGACGTCGTCGTAGGAACGCCGCAGCGTCGTAAAATGGATCATGTCGGAATACCCGGCGAAGACCTGGAACGTGTCGTCGTTCTCGTCCTGCGTCTCCCAGTTGAACGGGATCATGTTGCGGAAACAGCCGTCCATGACCTGGTCGATGTTCAGGTAGACCTGAAGCTGGGCGGAGACGCGTTCGGCGGACGCGAGCGCGCGGAAAAACGACCGCGAAGCAAATGCGATGATACCCGCGATCGCCAGCATGATGCCCGCCGCCGCGACAAGCTCCATCAGAGTGAAGCAACTACGGCGGTTCCGGCGCTTCTTATTCCGGTTCCAAGCCTTCATCTTCGTAGATGATCCTCTCGATTTCGAGCGTGCCGACGGTTTCCTTGCCGGACGTCTTCAGGTTGATAAGTTCAATGACGCAGAGTTCCAGCGGCAACTGCCCTTCGATGGAACTGAAGTCGTCGTCGATCTGCTCGTCCAGAACATCTTCGTAGCTGATGTTGACCTGGTAATCGTGGTAGGGGAAGAACTCCCGGTCGACGCTGTCCACGTTCGAGTTCCCGCCGTGCAGCAGCACGTATTCCGCCGCCTGCGTCAGCATGTGCATGTTGTGCCAGCTCTCCTCGGCCTTCGCGATGCGGGCGCGCGAGGAAGCGATGATCTGGAACAGGGAAGCCAGCGAGATCGCCAGGATGCCGATGGCGATAATGACCTCAATGAGCGTGAAGCATTTCACGCCCGATATGGATTTGCGGCAGTTCATTCTTCACCCGGCCCCTTCTCGTGCGCCAGCACCGCGCCGGTCAGCTTCGCGACCTCGATCACCATCACGCGGTCCCTGCCCTTGCAGGCGAGATTCAGCTTCCACTTGCCGGAAGCGCCGCCGTCCGGGTAGAACCGGAAGACTTCAAGCGGACGGTTTTCCTCGGTCGTCAGCTCGAATTCCTCCGGCAGCTCCCACTTCGCGCCGTCCTCGAGGACCACGAATCCGTCCTCGTATTCCATCTGCTCCTGCTGGTCGCGCGTGGGGCGCGCCATGAAAAACATGTGCTTGTCCGGGTCGTACACGACCATGCGGTCCTCGCCCATTTCCATGGCTTTGTAGCGGACGCGGGAGCAGAGGGAACGGAATTCGGCCGCCGTGCGTTTGATGAGGCGGGAGGTGGAGTCCGTGCGCATCGCCGAGATGGCGACCGCCCCGGTCAAAACCATGATCACGATCACGACCACGACTTCGACAAGTGTAAATGGCTTCCGTCTCGACATTTTCGTACTTGAACTCCCGTTATGCGGGGGCTGTTTTGATTGGGTGATTCAGGAGATCAGAGTTCCCAGTTGGTCTGGTCGGCGTATTCGCCGTCTCCGCCTTCCTGTCCGTCGGCGCCGAGGGAATAGATGTCGAATTCGCCGTGGTCGCCGGGGAAGACGTAGTTGTATTCGGCGCCCCAGGGATCCAGCGGGACTCTCGGCTTGATGTAGGGGCCTTCCCACTTTTCGGACTGGTCGATGTTCTCCATGAGGCCCTGCAGGTCGGAGGGATAGGTGCCGACGTCGAGCTTGTACTGCTGCAACGCATCGTCGAGAAGCTTGATCTGCGTCTTGGCCGTCGCGATCTTGCTCTTCTTGATGTAGTTCATGTACATCGGGGTGGCGACGGACGCCAGCGTGACGAGGATCACGATCACGACCACGACTTCGATGAGGGTGAACGGTGTTACTCTGCGGCGTTGTTTTTGCGTTTTCATGGGATTATCTCCTTTAATGTTGGGATTAATTTGATTCAATGCCGTTTATCATTCGACCGCGTTCAGGTCCATCATGGCCTGGAAGATCGAGACCACGACGATAAGCACGACCGATGCAAGAAGCAGGATCACCGCCGGCTCGAAGAGGCTCAGCAGGCGCTTGATCTTCGCGCGGGTGTCGCTTTCCAGGTTGTCCGCGATACGCACCAGCATGTCGCCGACGTTGCCGGATTCCTCGCCGACGCGGAGCATCGGGACGGTCTCGCGCGGCACGTACGGATTGCCCTGAAGCGTCGCGGAAAGCTTCTGGCCGGATTTCAGCTTGTCGGCGATGGGCTGGAAGGGTTCGGCGACGACCGGGTTGTGGATGATGCGGCCGGCGATCCTCACCGTGCGGATGATCTCCACATGGTTCATGGTCATGATCGACAGCGTGCGCATGTAGCGGCACATCTCCAGGTCGGAGATGATGCGGCCGATCAGCGGGATCTTCAGCTTCATCTTGCTGGTCACATAGTCGAACTGCTGCTTTCCGAAGATCTGGATGTAGGCAAAGCAGCCGCCGACGATCAGCAGCGGGATGATCCACCACGCCCATTTCGCGAACGCGCTGAACGCCAGCAGGCGGTTCAGCGACGGCGGCGTCTCGCGCCCCATGTCCGCGAAGATGTTCGCGAACTTCGGCACGAACACGGTGAACAGCAGGATCACCACGATCAGCACGATGCTGAGGATCACGGACGGGTAGATCGAGTTCGAGATGATGAACCCTTTCAGGTCGCGCGATTCGCCCATGAACTTATAGAGCTGGACCAGCACTTCCGGAAGGCAGCCGGACTCTTCGCCGGATTCGATCAGGTTCGCGTAGTAGTCGGGGAAGAGCGAGCCCTGCGAACGGATGAGTTCGGAGAACTTCTTGCCTTCGTGGAGGCCCTGGCGCATGTTGTTCACGAAGGATTT